>JBHEOZ010000036.1:0-5467 GCA_046260555.1 Desulfurivibrionaceae bacterium | reverse complement strand
CGGGCGGGTCGGTTTGCCACATGGCCAGGCCCAGATAATCGGGGTCGGCGTGGTTGTCGGCCAGCCAGCCGTAATGGTCGATGTCGTAGATTTCCCGATCATTCAAAAAGGGCCGCAACTCCTGGTCAAGGTACTCGACTAGTTTTTCCCTGCTTAAAAATTTCAATAAACTCACTGAATCCCCCCCCACGGTGATTTTGGCGGCTTCGGAAAAAATCCGAACAGGCTAAGGTGATTGACAATAAATCAACCGGCAATGAAGCGACGCCGCTTATCAGCTGCCCCCCATTTCGGCAGGATTGACGGTTATTAAAATTTACCTTTTGGAATTAAAAAAGATATGGGGGTAACCCCGTATTTCCGCCGGGATAAATGATCGAAAGATTTCCTGATGACTGGCGGCTGGAGTTATAAACGGTATTGGGAGAAGGGGGCGGCGGGATATCGCGGGATGCTCATTGGCTGTAAACCTGTGAATACTTCATTATTTCCCGGCGAATCTCGGCGCGTAATTTGGCAGGGGCCAGGACCTCGGCGTCGCTGCCCCAGGAAAGAATCCACCGTTTCACTCCGAGAAGATGACGAGTCGGGAAGGAGAGGAGCAGGGCGCCGTCCTCTTCTCTGACCATGGTCTGCTCGGGATGCTGGTCCCTTTCCATTATATAGGGAGCGATTTTCGGCGAAAAGCGGATTTTCACCTCTTCTTGCCGGGCGCTTCCGAACAAGCCGAAATTAGAATCGGTGAAATCATCCAGGTTGAAATCTGCCGGGATCGTGAACGCAGCCTTCAGGGCTCTGGCCCGCTTGATTCGTGAAATCGCAAAGATTCTTATCCCGGCGCGCAGGTGGCAAAAGCCGATCAGATACCATTCGCCCTGGAAACTGACGACATGGTAGGGATCGATTCTCCGTTCGGAATTTTCCGTGGCGCCGGGCTTCAGGTAACTTATTCGCAGCCCCCGATAATGGTGGAGGGTCTTGGCCACGGTCTCCCAGATCATCGGGTCGATATCGGCCCGGGAATCGCCGAGAACCGAAATCCGCTCATCGATCCAGGCCGGAGAGATGGTAATCCTCTCCGGCAGCGACTTCTCGATTCTGTCGAACACCGCCGCCAGTTTCCGGTAAATCGGGGTATTGCGGTGCTGCTCCATGATCTTGCGGGTCAGGCAGATCGCCAGCAGATCGCTTTCGTTGATCTTGATTGCCGGCAGCTGGTAGTTTTCTTCGGTGTAATAGTAGCCATGCCGGCTCCGGTCATAGCTGAGCGGCGCGTCGCATTGATTTTTGAGGTAATCCATGTCGCGCATGATCGTCTTGGGGCTGACCTCATAGGCGGCGGCCATGCTTCGGCAATTGGCTAACTGCCCGTTCTTCATGCCTTCTCTTACCTGCTGGTCCACAAAAACGAGGCGCCTGAACTGGGTTTTGTGCTTGGCCATTTAATTCCTTCCCGAGAAAAAAATTTGCTTACCCCAAAAAAAATCAGGTATGGGACCTCGGTTGTCCTACCCCATGGTTTATTCTGTTTCCATAACAAAGTCAAAAAATCTTTCAAGTTTATGGAGGCGTGATTATGGAGTTGAGCGGATACTGGCGGGTTCTGGCTGAAGAAAAGCTTAACATGAAAATTGATGGGGAGCGGAAAAGAACAGCGGAGCAGGAGCCCCGGGACCGGCCGATCCCGGATGGAGAGGCGATCTCTCTTGACATATATTTGGCGGTGCCGACCTTTATCAGGCGGGGAATAACGATAAAGGCCTGAAGGTTGTGTCCGTGATCGCCGCGCCTCGGGCCGGCGCAGCCTGACCCCTGAATCCGTGACGGCTTAGCGGGAAATTTTGTTTTATTCGTTTGTTTTTACGTAAAATAATCGTTTTTTCACTGCGTCATCTCGATTCACTCCGCCGCCCTGCGGGGCGCCCGAGAACGGCGCATCTGCGGCGTTGGCAACTCGTTGATATACCATCAGTATTATCAACATCGTTGCCGCCTTGCATCTGCACCGTTCTCGAACGCTCACGGATTCAGGTGACCCTTAAAATATCGGATCGCTTTTGCGGCTTGTTTTGTCCCTCGGCGGTGATTAAAATATGAGGCATGTCTGAATTTAAAGAGCAGTGGAATCTGGAAATGGCCATGCAGGTCCTGGGCAGCCGGAATGTGGATGGCGAGGTGTGGTCCGAGGCGGCCAAATGGTTGTTGCTCTACGGGCCGCCGCGGATAAAGGAAATCCTCGAACAGGCCTCGACTCATGCCTTTAGCGAGTATCTTCCCCACCTCCAACCCAAGGGCTATGGCGATACCGGCCAGGCCTATTACGATTTAGGCGAGATCGCGGCCGCCCTTGGCGTCGATGAGGACCAGGTGGCCGCCAAGCTGGCCGAACTCCAATTCGAGGAGGGATTCGAGGTTTTCGTCGAGGGCGACCGGGTTTACAAGCTTCACTAAAAGCGATCGCAGACAAAAGCTTCAAGCTACAAGCTTCAAGCCTCAAGCCACAAAGGCTAAAGGGGCAAGCCCTACTCTTTATCCTCGAGTCCCGATTCCTGGTTTCGGATTCCTGCTCTCACCCCTCACCCCTGTCGCCTCCTGGCTCCTGGCTCCTGGCTTCCGGCTTCTAATTCCTCACCCTTCACCCCCAAGCCTGCCGGCTAGTCCAGCAAGCGCTTCTCCCCCTCCAGTCTCCTGATCCAGCCGATCTCCTCGGTAACTTCCAGAACTCCCATGTATTGGTCCGAATCGCTATAGACCGGGAAGTAGCGGATCAAGACCGTGTCCTCCCGGAAATTGATCCAGAACTCCGCTTTGTCGAGGCTGCGGTTTTTAAAGCCCTCGACAATCCGCTTTACCGTGTCGACGCTTTTTTCGGGGTGGCATTTATCCACCTTGCGGCCGATGACCGAGCGGGTCCGGGGGAAGATCTTCTTCTTGTCCAGCCGGTTGAAATAGGCGACGGTATCCTCGGCATCGACAAAGGTTAATTCAAACGGCAGGCTTTCCATGATCGCGTCCAGCTGTTCGTATGAAAGACCCTTGATCAGGCGGGTGCGGTTTTCGCTGCCTCCCTCCGCCTCGCCGAGCATTCCGGAAAATTTTTCCCACGCCCCGGCCCCGTAAGCTTCCCGGTTGAGCTGGTCGAATTGCGTCAAGATCTTCTCGCCATCGCCCTCCTGCATAACCTTGCGGGCCATCGGATAGAGGATATCGTTTTCCTTCCAGATATGTTCGGCCCGGATCACCAGATATTCAAGGCCTTCCTGTTTGAATTTGGCGATCTCTTCCGGACCCGCCCCGGCAAGGGTGTCAAGCCGGGCGGTCATATTCTGGAGAAGGCGGCGCTCGGCATCGTGTTCCATGAGCATTACCCCGAGGGGCCCGCCTTCTATCGGCACGCCTCTCTCCTCCATCAGCGGGAAGAGAAAACCTTCTTCCTTGCGGTTGTGGATTTTGTCGCCGAATTCGAGAAGAAAATCGATTGCCCGCTGCATCTGCAAGGGATCGTGGCTGTCGCGCTCGATTTTATCCAGATTGATTTTCAGGACCGACATGGCCCGCTCGATCATTTCATGTTCGGCGATCAGGAAATCGTCCCATCTTTGATACCCAGCCATTTCACACCTCCTTATCATTGTATTTAAGCAATTGTCTTGTCAGCAAATAGGCAATTGTGTACGCTGACAAGCGTGTTTGCCTGTATGTGATGATCTGTTCATTAAGGCTATTATCCTATATAACCGGTCGGAGGACATTGATTTGAGTCAATTATATTCCGCTAATAAGGGCCATTTTGAAAATATTCAGGCGTGGGGTCGAGAAAAGTGATGCAGGGTAAATATCTGTTAAGATCTGTCATGATCGTGCTGCTGCTGATGGCGGTTGGGGTCGGCAGCGGTTGTTCCCGGGAGGAAAAGTCGTCCCGGGGGAGTGAAGCGGCTAAAACCCCTTCCCCTGTCGACGGGCGGGAGGCATTTTCGGTGGCGCGATGGGGGCAACCCGCTCCCGATTTCGAACTGCTGGATATCGAGGGTAATCTCTGGAAGCTGTCGGAGTTGAAGGGGCAGGTGGTTTTTGTCAACTTCTGGGCGACCTGGTGCCCGCCCTGCCGGGAGGAGATGCCGGCGATGCAGGAATTGTACGAAGCCATGCCTGATGACCGCTTCAAGATGCTCGCTATCCTCAATAACGATGATCCGAACCTGGCCGCAATCTTTGCCGAAAAAAACGGCTTTGAATTTCCGATTCTGGTTGATCCAGCTTCGGAGATCGGCAATGCTTACGGGATAACCGGGGTTCCCGAAACCTATATCGTCGATAAAGAGGGCATCCTCCGGCAAAAGTATCTCGGCCCCCGGGAATGGAGCTCCCCGAAGGCGCAACAGATGCTGCTGGACTATATTAACCGGTAACCGGGTAAGTAGTGCCCGTCCATACCGCAGAGTCGGTAAGTGCTTACGTACCCAAATACGCTGCGCTTTTCCGACATCCTTGCTTCTCGTTCTCGGACAAAAATCCTCATTTCTGGCCAGACACCAACGAATCAGCAACCGTTTTCGAGTTCGTCGATCCGTTCCCGGAGCAAGGCCAGGCAGGAGCCGCAACGTTCCACGCCCCTGGCGCTCTCTTTTTGCTCGTAGTACATCCGGTCCAGTTCGATGCCTTCCAGGGCCTTGTGCAGTTTGCCGAGTTGGGCACCCGGTGAATCGGGACGCCATGAATCGATCGCTTCTCTTGTTTCGTTTTCATTCTTCAGGTGCATGGGGTTTTACATCTCCGCATAGTCTTGTTAGCACCCTGAAGGGCATATAAAAGCAGGCAAGCTGCTCAACTCAGCTTTATCGGTTGGCGCTTTTTTAGCGATAACCGGTCATTTGTTTAAGTTTGCAGCATCTTTTCAGCCTTTTCACGCCAATTGGGAAAGTCCGCCAGGTATTTCTCCATATCAATGGAAAAATTTTCGGAAAAATGAAGTTCCGGGGGGCGGTTCCCTAAGTGCAGCCGGACCGCCCAGGCGTGCAGGGTGTGATTGCGGGCTCCCAGATCCCGATAATCCGCTTCGCTCAGCTCTTCAGCAATTCTTTTCAGATAATACCTGCCGTCATAATCGTAAATTTTATCGCCGACCAGGGGATGGCCGAGATGGGCCAGATGGGCACGGATCTGATGTTTTCGGCCGGTGAGCAATTCGGCGAGGAGCAGGGTGTGGTTCTTGCCGGAGGCTATTTTACGGAAGATGGTCCGGCTCGGTTGACCGAGTTCCGTGCTCCACATCCGGCAACGGACGGGACTGTCGTCCCTGACGGCCAGGGCCTGGTCAACTTCGATAAGGGGGAGGTCGACCCGCCCCCTGACCACGGCCAGATAATATTTGCCGATCATGATCCGCTTCAGGTTTTTCTGGTGGTCGCGGCAGGCATTTTTGCCGCGGGCGCAGAGCAGCAGGCCGCTGGTTTCCCGATCCAACCGG
>JBHEOZ010000359.1:0-1470 GCA_046260555.1 Desulfurivibrionaceae bacterium | reverse complement strand
CAAGACCACCATCCTCGAAAGGACCATTCACGATATGCGGGGCCGGACCCCCATGGCGGTTATCGAGGGCGATCAGCAGACCCTCCGGGATGCCGAGCGGATCGGGGCCACCGGGGTCGAGGTGGTCCAGGTCAATACCGGGGCCGGCTGTCATCTGGACGGCTCGATGGTCCATCGGGCCATGCATCAACTAACCCTGGCGCCCAGTTCAATCCTCTTTATCGAAAATGTCGGCAACCTGGTCTGCCCGGCGATGTTCGATCTCGGCGAAGCCGCCAAGGTTGTGATCATCAGCGTTACGGAAGGGGAGGACAAGCCCCAGAAATATCCCCAGATGTTCGCCGCCGCCTCCCTTTGCCTGATCAACAAAATCGATCTGCTGCCCCACCTCGACTTCGATGTGGCGGAGTGTCGCGAGTTTGCCCGTCAGGTCAATCCCGAGCTGGAGTTTATCGAGATTTCGGCGACAACCGGCGAGGGGATGGAGGGGTGGTACAACTGGCTTCGGGAGAAGTCAGGTCATTGACGATCCTGGCGAATTACCGCGTCATCGATTATTTGACGTAGCTTTACCACAGCCCAAAGGTCTCTTCCTTGTTCTTCGCCAAGCTTGTCAACGACTGGTCGGATGGAGCGAGGGAATTCAATTATGTTCCCTGATATATAAGGGGATGGGAAGCCAAGCTAAATGGCCGATAATCTTCAGCGCCGCCGGATACTGGTCAACGGCATTGTTCAGGGGGTCGGCTTTCGGCCCTTTGTCTATGTTCTGGCCCACCGTTATGGATTGACCGGGACGGTGATCAATACCTCGGCAGGGGTGGAGATCGAGATTGAGGGCATCGACCTGGATCGGTTCGAGAATTCTCTGAAAAACGATTTGCCGCCCCAGGCTATGCTTTCCTCTTTCACAAGTCAAGTAACTCCCGTTTGTAACGATACGCAGTTTTCGATCGGTTTCTCCCAGGGAGTCGGGAGGGTTTCCACTCAAATCGCCCCCGATCTGGCAATATGTTTCGATTGTCTCCGCGAACTGTTTGATCCCGACGACCGCCGCTACCTGTACCCGTTTATCAACTGCACCAATTGCGGACCCCGTTATTCGATTGTAATCGGCATCCCCTATGACCGCGAGAAAACGGCGATGCGCCGTTTTGAAATGTGTGATGATTGCCGGGCGGAATATGAAGATCCGGTCGACCGGCGCTTTCACGCCCAGCCGAACGCTTGTCCCGAATGCGGTCCCCGGGTGAGTCTTTGCGGGAATGACGGAAAAGAGATATCCGGGGCGGAACAGGTCGTCGCCAGGGCGGCCGGGTTGTTAAGGGAAGGCGGAATTTTAGCGGTTAAGGGCCTTGCAGGCTTTCATCTGGCCTGTGATGCGAGAAACGAAGAGGCGGTTGGTCTCTTGCGGTGGCGCAAAAATCGCGAGGAGAAACCTCTGGCTGTGATGGCGGGTGATCTGGAGAC
>JBHEOZ010000358.1:0-1483 GCA_046260555.1 Desulfurivibrionaceae bacterium | reverse complement strand
ACCAAATTCAGTGAGACCGGCTATGTCGGCAGGGATGTTGAGGATCTGGTCCGGGATCTGGTCAAGGAGGCCGGCGGCGCCATCGATCGGGCGGAATTCGGGATCATCTATGTCGATGAGATCGACAAGATCGCCGGTTCGGAGGACCGCCTTACCCACGATGTATCCAGAACCGGGGTCCAGCGCGCCCTCCTTAAACCGATGGAAGAGACCGAAGTTGAGCTGAAGGTCCCCCACGATCCCATTTCCCAGCTTGAGGCCATCGAATATTATCGGACCCACGGCAAGCGGGAAGGCAGGATGGTTAACACCAGAAATATCCTCTTCATCATGAGCGGCGCTTTCACCGGCCTGGAGGAGATTGTCCAGAAAAGGGTGGGCCGCCAGTCCATCGGCTTTGAAAGCACGGTGACCTCGAAAAAGGAGGCAACCCTCTTTCTGAGACAGGCCAAGGCCGAAGATCTGATCCGGTATGGTTTCGAAAGCGAGTTCGTCGGTCGTTTACCGGTCATAACCGTCTTGGATGAATTATCCGAGGAAGATCTTTACCGGATCATGTGTAATCCCAACAATGCAGTAGTGCTTGGCAAAAAACAAGATTTTCGGGCTTACGGGATCAAGCTGATTTTCGAGGACGATGCCCTGCGCGAGATTGCGGCCCGGGCCGTCCAGGAAAAGACCGGAGCCCGCGGCCTGGTAAGCGTTATGGAGAGATTCCTGCTGCCCTTCGAGAAAAAACTCCCTTCCCGTGATCTGGATTGTCTGGTGGTCTCCAGGCCTATGGTTGTGGAGCCCGAGACCGAACTGGCCGGACTGCTGGCCGATCCCGCCCGGGCCGAGTTCCATCGCCGCCGTTTCGAGGTTCTGGAGGGTGAAGAGCAGGATTTGATCGTCGAGTTTTTGCGGAACTCCCGGGCCGACTGCTTCTTGCGGGAGGAAATTGCCGGTTCGCCGAACCGCCTGCGGCTTATGGCCAGGATGTGCCAGGCCGATAATCTTGAATCGAATGAGGTCTGCCTGGCCATGGTGGAAACACTCGGCTATATCAGGGAATGCGAAGCCGAATTCAGTTCGGAGGATCTGCGGGTCGAGTTTGATCAAACGGCCGAGGATGAGATTCTCGCCTCTTTGCCCGCCGGCAGGACGGAGGTCGCCGCAATCTGCGAAAACGTGTTCCGGATTTGTGAACCGGGCTTGCGCCTGATGGGAGGGAAGAAGGGGATTCGAGAGGTGGTTTTTACCGCTGAGACGATCATCGATCCGGAAAAGTTTATCAACAAACTGGTCCAAACCAGCTTTATAGTGTAAAAAGATTACCGTTTGTACCCACACAGGGCATAAGATTCGTACGAGTCCCGCCTTGCGGGACTCAACTTAAGCTTTATACCCAAAAAGAGGGCATAAGATTCGTACGAGTCCCGCCTTGCGGGACTCAACTTAAGCTTTATACCCAAAAAGAGGGCATAAGTTTCGTACGAGTCCC
>JBHEOZ010000357.1:0-1511 GCA_046260555.1 Desulfurivibrionaceae bacterium | reverse complement strand
TCTATTTTCCCTCCATTGCAAATATCCTTCGACAGGCTCAGGGTGAGGCGACTATTTGCGAGTTCATCACACTTGATGATCTCGCATAAAGTCGGGATTGCCATAATGTCATTTCGACCAACCGGAGAAATCTTTATAGCTCCAATGGGTTAAAGCTGAGTTGAGTCCCGCAAGGCGGGACTCAAACGAAACTTATGCCCTGTGGGTGTAAAGGATAAGATTTCTCGCATCCGTTCGAAATGACAGCTTTTTTCTACTTTTTGCGACGCCATCACACTTCATAGGTACTTGACGAGACCTTGCCGCCGTGACCGGTCCAGTCGGTATGGAAGAATTCTCCCCGGGGTTTGTCGATCCGTTCGTAAGTGTGGGCGCCGAAGTAGTCCCGCTGGGCCTGGAGCAGGTTGGCGGGCAGGCGGCCGCTGCGATAGCCGTCATAATAGGCAAGGCCGGAGGCAATGGCCGGCATGGGAATGCCGAGTTCGACGCCCTTGGCCGCCACCTTGCGCCAACCTGCCTGGGCGGCATGAATGGCATCGCGGAAAAAGTCGTCGAGGAGCAGATTTTCGAGGAGGGGGTTCTTCGCGAAGGCCTCTTTGATATTGTCTAGAAAAGCGCTGCGGATAATACAGCCGCCGCGCCACATCAGGGCGATGCCGCCGTAGTTTATTTGCCAGCCATACTCTTCCGCCGCCTGGCGCATCAGCATGAAGCCCTGGGCGTAGGAGATGATCTTCGCCGCGTAGAGCGCGTCGCGCATGGCGTCCACCAACTCCCTTGGATCGCCGGCAAAAGCGTTGCCGGGGCCGTCAAGAAATGGGGCGGCCTTGAGCCGTTCCTCCTTCATTGCCGACAGGCTGCGGGCGAACACCGCCTCGCCGATCAGGGTCAGCGGCACCCCGAGCTCAAGGGCATTGATCCCGGTCCATTTGCCGGTGCCTTTCTGGCCGGCGGCGTCGAGGATCTTGTCCACCAGGGGAACGCCGTCCGCGTCTTTGTGGCCGAGGATATCGGCGGAGATTTCCATCAGATAGGAATCGAGCCGCCCGCTGTTCCATTCCGCGAAGACACCGCCCACCGCCTCCGCGTCCAGGCCGAGCCCCCGGCCGAGAAAGTCATAGGCCTCGCAGATCAGCTGCATGTCGCCGTATTCGATGCCGTTATGGACCATCTTGACGAAATGGCCGGCCCCGTCCGCGCCGATCCAGTCGCAGCAGGGTTGGCCATCGACCTTTGCGGCAATCGCCTGAAAGATCTCCTTAACCAGCGGCCAGGCCTCGGGGTTGCCGCCCGGCATGATGGACGGCCCGGTCCGGGCGCCCTCCTCGCCGCCGGAGATGCCGGCGCCGATAAAGAGGATGCCCTTTTCGGCCAGGGCGCGGGTCCGGCGGTTGGTATCGGTATAGAGCGAGTTGCCGCCGTCGATGATGATGTCGCCGGAGTCGAGGTGCGGCACGAGTTGTTCGATAAAGGAATCGACCGCCGCTCCGGCCTTGACCATCAGCATCACC
>JBHEOZ010000356.1:0-1511 GCA_046260555.1 Desulfurivibrionaceae bacterium | reverse complement strand
GCCGTGGCCAGTTCCATCCCGTCCATGTCCGGCATGACGTGATCGCAGATCACGAGATCGGCCCCGCCGGCGAGATCGGGAGCCGCGCGCGGGTCGTCGCAGGCGGTGACCTCGAGCCCGAGCGCGCCGAGCTGGCGTTCGAGCAGCGCGCGGGAATTGTCGTGCGGCTGAACCACGAGCGCCCGGGCAAGATGCGGCGCGGGACGCATGTCGTCGGGCAGGCCCGCCTCGGCCACGGGCAGCAACAGCGAAAAGCCGAAGGTCGAGCCGACGCCCTGTTCGGATTCGACCCATATATCGCCCCCCATCAGGCGCACGAGCTTTTGCGTGATCGACAGGCCGAGCCCCGTGCCCTCGAACTTGCGGCTCTGGGCATCATCCACCTGGTTGAATTCGCCGAAGATGTGGTCGACCTTGTCGGGCGGGATACCGATGCCGGTATCCTCGATGCTGACGCGGATGTCGGCCTCGGCCCCTTCGGCAGCCTGAACGCCGGTCACGCGAATGAGGACATGCCCGGCTTCGGTGAATTTGAGCGCATTGCCCATGAGATTGGTCAGGATCTTGGAGTAATCGAGAACATCGTTGATGATGACCAGAAGCGCCTCGGCCGAATGCCGGATGGTGGTGACATAGAGCCGCTGCTCGTCGTCGAGCGTGCCCTCGATCAACAGGTCGGCCATGCCGAGAACCCCGTTCATCGGGGTGCGGATCTCGTGGCTCATGTTGGCAAGAAAGGCGGATTTGGCGCGGTTCGCCGCCTCGGCCTTGCGGCGGGCCTCCTTGAGGTCCTTTTCGTAGCGGATCATCGCGGTGATGTTCTGCACGAGGCTGACCATGTCGCCATCCGCGCCGCGCCGGTCGGTCAGGCGGATGTACTGGCCGTTCCAGAGCCGGACCACCTCCGGTTCGGGGGCCGGGCTCTGCCAGCGGTCGAGCATGTATTCGCGCCATTCCTGCGGCGTCCGCTCGCCGATATTGAAGATGCCCTCCTCGGTGATGAGCTGCAAGACCTCGACATAGCTGATCCCGGGGCGGACCATGTCCAGCCCGTCGAAAACCGCGAGCCAGGCCCCGTTGGCGGCGATCATCCGGCTGTCGGCATCGAAAAAGGCGAACCCGTCCTCGATCGTCCGGATCGAGTGCCACAACCGGCGCTCGGCGATCTCGACCTTTTCATTGGCGACGGTCAGGTCGGATTTGACGCGCTGGTTCTCGTCGCGGACGGTGCGGACCTCTTCGCGGGTCTCGGTGACCTCATGGCTGAGCGCGCGCGCGTGAAGGCCGAGCTTGCGGTTCGCCGCGTGAAGCTCGGCCTGTTTCTGTTCCAGCAGACGTTCGGCGGCGAGCCGTCCGCGCCGCTCCTCTGCCAGCTTGTTGGCAAGGCTCATGCCCATCCTCCGACGCGCCGGACCGTGGTTAACCCACAATCCGACACCGTCGTGAACAGGCGGTTAACGTCCGCCGATATTCGCTCAGAGCGCCTCGATCGCGAGGGCGATGCCCTGACC
>JBHEOZ010000355.1:0-1518 GCA_046260555.1 Desulfurivibrionaceae bacterium | reverse complement strand
ATACGCTCACCCTGAGCCTGTAAGTTACCCCGCTCATCCTGAGCCTGTCGAAGGAAGGGTTTTCCGACTTTTTGCGAGTTTATCAATGATGATGCATTCGCAAAAAGGACAAAAAAGCTGTCATATCGAACGAATGTGAGAAATCTTATTCTTTAACTCATGGTTATTATTAAGATTTCTCCCTTTGGTCGAAATGACATTATGGTAACCTCGATTTTTTGCGACGCCATTAAAATGGTTCGTTTTTCCCTGGAGTTGGAGTTTTTCTTAAAAGAGGTGGGTTGTGGACAGCAACGAGTTTTTAAAGTTCAGGAAGCATCTAAACAAGACCCAGCAGCAGATTGCCGAGTTGCTCGGGCTTTCGGTCAAGGCCGTCCACAGCTATGAGCAGGGCTGGCGGAATGTGCCGACCCATGTCGAGCGGCAGCTCTATTTCCTCTTGTCGAGGCTCAAGGGCGGTGAGGAGGGGGTCCGACCCTGCTGGGTGGTCAAGAAGTGCCCGCCCGAACGGAAAAAACAATGCCCCGCCTGGGAGTTTCAGGCCGGTAAATTCTGCTGGTTTATCAACGGGACGATTTGCGAGTGCAAGGCGCGCAAGACCTGGAAGGATAAGATCAAGACCTGTAGGGAGTGCGAGGTCATGCAGGTCCTGCTGGAGGAGCTGGAGGACTGAGAATTCTTAATGTTGCCCGGCAACTGATCTGATGATTCCCCCATTTCCCTTATCGGCCGTCCCGGCAGCGGACCGGCAACCGTTTGTCCACCACGATGCCGGCCGGCGAGACTTCGGCCCGGCAGGCCAGAATCAGCAAAAATCAAACTATAGACGGAAAATGACCAAATCGGAACCGGTTTATCTGATCGACGGCAGCGCCTATATCTACCGGGCCTATCATGCCATTTCGCCGCTGACCAACAGCAGCGGCCTGCCGACCCACGCGGTTTTCGGGTTTATCAATATCCTCCTGCGGGTGATTCGGGAAAAGGAGCCGCGCTATATGGCGGTGGCCTTCGATTTGAAGGGTCCGACTTTCCGCCACGAGATGTATAAGGATTACAAGGCCAACCGGCCACCGATGCCCGAGGACCTCGCCTGTCAGATTCCCTATGTGCGGGACGCGGTGGCGGCCTATAATATTCGCTTTCTCGAAGAGGCCGGTTTCGAGGCGGATGACCTGATCGCCTCGGCGGCCCGGCACCTGGAAAGAAAAGGGCATGAGGTGGTGGTCGTCTCCGGCGACAAGGATCTCATGCAGCTGGTCGACCGGAAAACCAGCTTCTGGGACCCGATGAACGACCGCTATTTCGACCGGGACGGGGTGGCCGCCAAATACGGAGTGCCGGTGGATGCCCTCCTCGACTATTTCGCCCTGATCGGCGACAGTTCCGACAATATCCCGGGGGTGCCGGGGGTGGGACCGAAAACGGCCGCCAAGCTGATCGTGGAGTTCGGCTCCCTGGACAACCTTTACCAGAGACTCGACGAGATCCACGCCAAAAAACTGGCCGATAAGCTGG
>JBHEOZ010000354.1:1266-1521 GCA_046260555.1 Desulfurivibrionaceae bacterium | reverse complement strand
GGCGATCACCGACCATGCCGATTCCTCGAATATGGATTGGATCATTCCCCGAATTGTCCGGGCCGCCGAGGACCTCAATCGATATTCGAAAACCAGGTTGATCCCCGGAATTGAGCTTACCCATGTGCCGCCGGAAATGTTGGCCGGCCTGACCGCCAAAGCCAGGGAACTGGGGGCTTTGATAGTGGTTGCCCACGGCGAAACCCCGGTGGAACCGGTCAGGCCGGGCACCAACCGGGCATCCATCGAGGCGGG
>JBHEOZ010000354.1:0-1256 GCA_046260555.1 Desulfurivibrionaceae bacterium | reverse complement strand
AAATGGGGTTTTTCTGGAACTTTCCGGGCGCAAGGGTCATTCGCTGACCAATGGTCATGTCGCCAGAATTGCCTTGGAAACCGAAGCCCTGCTGGCCGTTAACGCCGACGCCCACGGCCCCGGTGATTTCCTGACCGCCAAAATGGCCGAAACCGTCGCCCTTGGCGCAGGTCTTACTCAGGTGAGATATCAACAGATCAGAAGTGATATGGCCGAAAGAGCTGCCAGGGTTTGAAGATTCCGGGAAGGTGTCTCCTCTGAATGGTCAGACATCCAGCGGAGTTGTTCGAATCCGGTATTTTTTGATTTTTTTGTAGAGGGTATCCCGGGAAATCCCCAGGATTTTAGCAGCCTTCAGCTTAACCCCGTTCGCCTGTTCCAGGGCCTTGACTATTTGGCGCTTCTCCATCTCCTCCATGGACCATACCTGATCGGGATTAATGCGCATGGTCTCTGAACCGATTTCTTCAGAGGTCAATGGAAGATCCGCAGCACTTAACACCGAGCTGTTGCTTCGGAGCACAGCATTTAGAAGGACTTTTTTCAGCTCACTGACATTGTTCGGCCATTCGGCCGCGATCAGCATTCTCTCGGCATCGGCGGAGAGCTTCTTGACGCCAACCTTATACTCTTTGGCACATTTACCCAGGAAAAAATTGGCCAGCGGGATTATATCTTCTTTTCTTTCCCTGAGCGGCGGAATATTTAAAGTTATACAAGCCAAGCGCTGATAGAGATCTCCCAGAAATTCGCCGTTTTCGATCATGGTCTTAAGATCCCGGTTCGTCGCGGAGACCAATCTCAGACTTATTTCTCTTTGCTTGGTATCACCAGGCCTGGTAACTTTACGATCTTCCATGAACCTGAGAAGCCTGGCCTGCAGGGCCAAACTCATATCGCCTATTTCGTCAAGAAACAAAGTGCCGTTGCCGGCCAGCTCCAACTTGCCCGGCTTATTACTGGCGTTTTGAGATACCCCTTTGCCCGAGCCGTTAAAGGGCACAAAATCTCCATCGTTTTCCGACAAGTCGTGTAAAGTCCGGGAGACTATCTCCTTACCGGTCCCTGGTTCACCTGCCAACAAAACCGGCACATTGATCTTGCTTATCTCCTTTAAATCCATGAACACGGTAAGCATCGTCTCGTTTTCGACGATAATTCCAGCTTCCAGCAACTCCCTTTTCAGTTTAAATTTTTCCTCCAGGGATTGATGGGAGGTCGAGGTGCATATCGTCTTGTCGTCATCACGATAGAGG
>JBHEOZ010000353.1:0-1529 GCA_046260555.1 Desulfurivibrionaceae bacterium | reverse complement strand
AACCGACGTTATTTCCGAACTGATGGATGAGCTGGGCGCCGCCCTGCCCGAACTGAAAAAGGTTCTGATCGATGAACGGGACACCTTTCTGTCCGAAAAGATCAAAGAGGCCGAGGGCAGCCGGATCGTCGCCGTGGTCGGCGCCGGACACGTGGCGGGTATCAAACTGGCTCTGAATGAGGACCGCTCCGGCCGGATGGAAGAGATCAGCTCGATTCCGCCGGTTTCGAAGCTCTGGAAAATTCTGGGCTGGGCGATTCCGATGGTAATCGTCGCCTCGATCGCTGCTATCGGCTTTCGCAAGGGGGGCGACGTGGCCGGGGACAATATCATCTACTGGATTCTGGCCAACGGCATTCCTTCATCGATCGGGGCCATGCTGGCCCTGGCCAGCCCCTTTACCATTATCGGCGCCTTTATTGCCGCGCCGCTAACCAGCCTGACCCCGGTAATCGGGGCGGGCTATGTCACCGCCTTCCTGCAGGTGGTTTTCCGGCCGCCGATGGTGGCCGAGTTCGAATCGGCCCTGGAAGACATGGCGACCTTCACCGCTCAGGGTTTTCCTGGCCTTCATCCTGCCCGGTTTCGGCAGCATGATCGGCACCTATATCGGCGGCTACGAGATAATTTCCAACCTTTTTTAAACGGACAAGGACAAAATTCATTGTCATAATATCTTGGATGAATTCGAACATGGCAGGCAAGATGAGAAAGAAAATAACCCTGAATCCCAGACAGCAGCGTTTTCTGCGCGGCCTGGCCCACCACTTGCCGGTCAAGGCGACCGTGGGCAAGGAAGGGATCAACGACCAGGTCTTGAAATCCTTGAACGAGGTGATCGATGCCAACGAACTGGTCAAGATCAAGCTCCAGGAGAACTTTCCCCATGACCGCAAAGAGGGAGGCAGCCTGCTGGCAACGGCAACACGAGCCGCCCTGGTCCAGGTTATCGGCCGGATGGTCGTCCTCTACCGGGGCAATCCCGACCTGCCCGCGGACAAGCGAGTGGAACTGCCCCAATAAACCATAAGGGCCTCAGAAAAGTCAGGGGGATGGCTAAACAAAAAGTTCGATACACCAGGAGTTCTTTGCTACCGAAGATGGCCAGAGACGAAATCTTTAAAAAAGGCGATTTGAACCGGGATTTCCAGTTCGACGGCAAGGTCGCCGATGTGTTTGACGACATGCTGAACCGCTCCGTGCCCTGCTACCGGATGGTGATCGAGATGCTCGGCGCCATCCTCGAAAAATTCCTGGGCAACGGCGACCTGGTTTACGATCTGGGCTGTTCGACCGGCGAGACCCTGGTCGAGCTGGCCCGAAAACTTGACCGGCTCGATCTTAAATTTACCGGAGTCGACAACTCCCCGGCCATGCTCAACAAGGCCCGACACAAGGCGGAAATGTATTCCCTGTCCGAGCGGATCGATTTTCGCCAGGCGGACATCATCGACCTGGACTATGCCGGGGCCGGGGCGGTTATCATGAATTACACCCTCCAGTTCATCCGCCCCCTGCACCGGCGGGAA
>JBHEOZ010000352.1:0-1537 GCA_046260555.1 Desulfurivibrionaceae bacterium | reverse complement strand
GGGCAACTTCGGTTCGGTAGACGGCGATTCCCCGGCCGCCATGCGTTACACTGAAGCACGGATGACCAGAATCGATCAGGAAATCATCGCCGATCTCGACAAGGAAACGGTCGATTTTGCCCCCACCTACGATAACTCGCAAATGGAACCGGTGGTTTTCCCGACCAAGGTTCCGACCCTGTTGGTCAACGGTTCTTCGGGAATCGCGGTGGGCATGGCGACCAACATCCCCCCCCATAATCTCCCCGAAGTAATGAACGGCCTGATTGCCCTGATCGATGAGCCGAACATTACGGTAAACCAGTTAATGGAGCACATCACCGGGCCCGATTTTCCGACCGGCGCATTTATCTGCGGCCGGGCCGGGATTCGCGAGGCCTATGAAACCGGCCGCGGTTCCATCCTGATGCGCTCCAGGACCCATATCGAAAAGAGCAAGAAGGCCCACCGCGAATCAATTGTCATCGACGAAATTCCCTATCAGCAGAACAAGGCCAGTCTGATCGGCAAAATCGCCCTGCTGATCAAGGATAAAAAAATCGAGTCGATCTCCGAAGTTCGGGACGAGTCGGATCGGCGCGGCATGCGGATCGTCCTCGAACTGAAAAAAGATGTAATTGCCGATGTCGTTTTAAATCAGCTTTACAAACAGACTCCCCTGCAGAGGAGTTTCGGGGTTATCTTGCTCTCCATAGTCAACGGCCGGCCGGAAATTTTAAACCTGCGCCAGATTCTGCTCCATTTCCTCCTGCACCGGAAAACCATCGTCTACCGGCGCACCGCTTATGACCTCCGTAAAACCGAGGAGAAGGCCCATATTCTCGAAGGGCTCAAGATCGCGATCACCAACCTCGATGCCGTGGTCGAGCTCATCAAAAAATCACCCGGACCCAAAGAGGCCAAGGACGGGCTGATCGACAGGTTCGAGCTCACCGCCATTCAGGCCCAGGCCATCCTGGACATGCGTCTGCAGAGATTAACCGGACTGGAACGGGAGAAGATCATCGATGAATATCAGGAACTCATGTCGCAGATTTCCTGGTTTAAAAAGATTCTCGGCGATGAAAACCTGGTGATGAAGATTATCCGCGACGAGTTCGAGGAGATTATCGAAAAATACGGCGATGAACGACGCACCGAGATAATCGAAGCCCCCGACGAAATCCTGCCGGAAGACATGATTGCCCAGGAGGAGATGGTGATCACCGTCACCCACGAAGGTTACATCAAACGCAACCAGATCGATCTGTACCGGGCTCAGCGCCGCGGCGGCAAAGGGATCAAGGGTATGCAGACCAACGCCGATGATTTCGTCAGTTCCCTTTATCTGGCCATTACCCACGATACCTTCCTGTTTTTCACCAATTACGGCAAGGTCTTCTGGCGCCGTGTTTTCGAGATCCCCCAGGCCAGCCGGATTTCCCGGGGCAAGGCCCTGGTCAACCTTCTCGATCTGGCCCAGGGCGAGCGGGTGGCGGCGATCATGCCGGTCTCTAGTTTCGAACTTGGCGAAGGTGAAGAGCGCTATATCATGATG
>JBHEOZ010000351.1:0-1538 GCA_046260555.1 Desulfurivibrionaceae bacterium | reverse complement strand
CTGCAATGACGAGACAATTTGCAGCAACGCCGGAGCTGGCGACTTTTTGCGACGCCATCAGAATTGCCAATTCTGAAAATCCTGACCATCTAAAGGCTCCACTTGCAGCTCCGCCGTTTTTCATCTCCGACCTTTTGCCACAAAACAATGGCCCGCTTCCTGCCTTCGCCCTTTTTACTGTATCTTTTTATCAATCCGGCCGCGGCTTCAAGATCGCGCTCCCCCTCCGATCGCCTTAAAAGAGCCGAGGGGCCGGGCCAACTTTCCTCGCACCACAGAAAGATGTCTCCGGGCTGCAAGAGGCCGGCCAAGGATTTATTCTCATTTTCATCCCTGCCGAGTACCAGCCAACCGCCGTCCGGTAAATGAAACTGCCGGCCGATCATCAACAAAAGGAGATCGGCCGGAGCGATTGTCTCATTTTCCTCATAAAACTTTCTCACCCTGGCAGCCCGGTTCGGATCGGTCAACATGCAGCCGCCGGCCGGGGTGGGAAAGTCGTCGATTTGAAAAGAAGCCGCCAATGCTATCTGGGGTTGGCGGGTCCGGCCGCTGAAGGCCAGCAGCCGCCCTCGATCGACCGCCCCCTCTTGTTCGGGAATGGTTTCCGGAAGATTCAAGGCGGACAAGGGCCGCAAAAGAATCCCCTCGCAGCCGCTTGCTTTTTCGATTACCCGCAGGGTGTCACGCCGCTGCGACATGGGGCGCTGGCCGAGAACTTCCCCGGAAATCATAAAAGAGGCGCCAAGCTCCTCCATCATGAACCGAGCCTCCGAGGCTATCAGGATTTTACAGTCAACGCAGGGGTTGAAGTTCTTCCCGTAACCATGGGCCGGATCCCGGAGCATCGGCAGGTATTTTCCGCTTAAATCCCGAAGCTGGACATCAATCCCGAATTCAGCGGCGACCTCGCGCCGATAATCTTCTTCCCGGGCCAGCAGATCATATCCGAAAAAAGGGGTGACAAACCTTACCGCTTTTACGGTGATACCCTGAGCCATCATCAACCGGCAGGCCAGGATACTGTCGAGCCCGCCGGAAAAGAGCGCGATTGCCGTCCTGGAACGATCAGCCATATCCATCACCGTTTGTTCCTCGCCAGCAGTTCCTTCACGTATTCCAGGGTGCCGGCGGTTACGGATTCTCCATCGAGCATTCCGGCCAGTTCCTCAATCCGTTTCTCATCGGACAAGCGCTCCATCGTGGTATGGGTCCTCTCCGCCGAGACCTTTTTGGCCACCGTGAAATGTTCCTTGGCGCAGGAGGCGATTTGCGGAAGATGGGTTATACAGAGGACCTGATGGTGTTCGGATAATTCCCTGATCTTGCGAGCCACCGCCTCCGCCGCCTTGCCGCTGATCCCCGCATCGATTTCATCGAAAATTACCGTATCGACAAGATCGTGCCGGGCGAGAATACATTTCAGGGCCAGCATCAGCCTGGAAAGCTCGCCGCCGGAAGCCACCTTGGCCAAGGGTTTCAACGGTTCGCCCGGGTTGGCCGAAAAAATAAACTCGGGCCGGTCCCACCCCTTGCGG
>JBHEOZ010000350.1:493-1551 GCA_046260555.1 Desulfurivibrionaceae bacterium | reverse complement strand
GCCATGGTCAGATGGACATAGGGTTTGGATAAGACCGGGCCCTCCACGGTCAGACTGGCCTTATGGGCCGCGTAGGGCGCCACCAGCAGGAGGGAGGAGAGATATTGACTGCTTTTGCCCTCCGGCAGCGTGGTCGAACCGCCCCGCAAGCCTTCCGCCCTGATCTCCAGAGGGGGGCAGTCCGTCCCCTTGATACTGCGGATTGAGACCCCCCAGCCGGCCAGCGCCTCGATCAGGGGGCCGATCGGTCTCTCCTCCATCCGCGGTTCGCCGGTGATCGTAAAGACGCCGTTACCGAGGGCGGCCACTGAAGTCAGAAACCTGGTGGCCGTGCCGTTGTTTCCCAGAAAGATCTTCCGCCGCGGCGGCATGACCCTGCCGCTGCAACCGGTTATCTTCCAGCGGCGCCGGCTGCGGTCCAGAATCTTGACCCCCATGCTCCTCAGGGCCTTGGCTGTATAACTGGTGTCTTCACTGACCAGTGGACCATGCAGGACGCTCTCGCCCCTGGCAAGGGCGGCCACCACCAGGGCGCGCTGGGTGATACTCTTGGAACCCGGCACCTCAATAACCGCATCAATGTGTTCTAAAGGCTTTATTTCTTTCACAACACTTCCTTTATTTTTTTCGAAACTTTGCTGAGTTTACCTGACTGTAACAAGGTCCATCCCTCTCCCCGAATTTCGCGAAACAGACAATCCGGATTCTTTGCCGACTACCTCAACATATCGGCGCCCGAAACCGGAATACCGCTCAAGAAAAAACAAGTCGGATTGGTTGAATTATTTTTTCAGGCATTGGTCGAGCTCTTGACGCATCGCCTCAATCGGCGGCGGCCGACCGGTCCACAGTTCGAATTGCGCCGCACCCTGGTAGAGGAGCATCGCCAAACCACTGGCCACCCGGCATCCGGCACCGGCGGCTTCCCGCAACAACCGCGTTTCAAGGGGAGAGTAGACGATATCCATCACCACCCGGTAGCCGGATAGAATTTCCGCCGGCACCGGGGTATTCTCCGGAGCGGGGGCCATCCCCACGGAGGTGGCGTTAACCAGGAC
>JBHEOZ010000350.1:0-483 GCA_046260555.1 Desulfurivibrionaceae bacterium | reverse complement strand
CCACCTCGGCCAGAGGCATCCAGGTGCAATTCAGATCGGCGGCAAGAGCCAGGCCCCGGGCCGGAGTACGGCTGGCGATCACCACTTCCGCCCCGGCCTCCAGGAGTCCGAAGCCGAGAGCGCGGGCCGAGCCGCCGGCGCCCAGCAGAACAACTTTCGCCCCGGCCAGCTCGATCACCTCGGCCAGGGCTCGATTCGCGCCCTGCCAATCGGTATTTGAGCCGTGAATCCGGCCATCTTTGATGACCAGGGTATTCACGGCGCCAATCCGGGCCGCGACCGGATCGATCGAATCGAGAAAGGGGATCACTGCCTGCTTGTGGGGAATGGTTACACTGACCCCGCGAATATTTAAGGCCCGGAAACCGTTTAGAGCCGCTTCGACATCCTCGGCAGGGAACGGCACATAGACCTTGTTCAGCCCCAGCTCGCGGAAAGCCCGATTCTGGATGGCCGGGCTCAAGCTGTGAGCAACCGGCCAGC
>JBHEOZ010000035.1:0-11950 GCA_046260555.1 Desulfurivibrionaceae bacterium | reverse complement strand
CCCGAATCTTTGCCGCCGGTGATTTTTTCCTGGTACCTTCCCGTTATGAACCCTGCGGACTGACCGATTTTATCGCGCAACTGTTCGGCAACCTGCCGATCGTCCACCATATCGGCGGCCTGGTTAAGGTGATTGACGGGAAAACCGGTTTCGCCTACCAGGCTCATTCCTCAGCGTCCTTGATGGCCGCGATCCTCCGGGCTTTCGAGTTGTTCCGCCGCTCCCCGGAAAAAATCGCGGTTATGCGCGAGGCCGCGGTTCGGCATCTCCACGCCCGTTACACCTGGGACATCGTGGTTGAGCGTTATCTCAAACTCTATTTAAGGGCCTTGGAAATAGCCCGTCATTTCCAGGCCGGATCCCCTCCGGATAAATGAAAAATCCAGCCATTTTCGGATAAAAAATCGCTTGCTCCCCGCCCCGCTTTTCATGGTAGCCTTTTTGCTGAGGGTCTCTTGTTGCATTTGCCAAGCTGGCTCCGCACGATCATGGTGATCTGATGATGAAGAGCAAAGGTAATTGTTGTTTGTACGCTGTGCTGTCCGCGATCACGGCAATAGCGACCATCGGCTTGTGGCATGGCTACGGCCTGGGTAAATGGAGCCTGTTCAGTTGGCTGGGCGTAGTGATAATTATCGCTGCCGTGATATTCTGTGCGAAATGCAAGGAACCGAACGAAGAGGAAAAGTAACCGGGATCAGGACCAAATCTTATATTTTTTTGGGAGAGTAGATAATGACAATTCGGGTAGGAATTAACGGTTTCGGCAGGATCGGCAGATCTATTTTCCGGGCTTGTCTGGCGGACGAGGTTTTTTCCGACGTGGAGATTATCGCGATTAACGATCTTACCGACAAGGCCACCTTGGCCCATCTGTTGAAATACGATTCGATCATGGGAATTTTCGGGCCCGAGGTTAAAGCCGAGGATGACGGGCTAAGTATCGATGGCCGTTCGGTGAAAATCTTCAACCACCGGCAACCGGCCGATATTCCCTGGGGGGATTTCGGGGTTGATTATGTGATAGAATCGACCGGCCTTTTCACCCATTCAGATCTGGCCGGCGCCCACCTGGACGGCGGCGCCCGGAAAGTGGTGATTTCGGCTCCGGCCAAAGGCGAGGTCAAGACCATCGTCATGGGGGTTAATGAGGATGAATACGATCCCACCCAGCATAATGTGCTATCTAACGCTTCCTGCACCACCAACTGTCTGGCCCCGGTGGCCAAGGTCATTCTCGATCGGTTCGGGATCAAAAGCGGCCTGATGACCACGGTTCATGCCTATACCAACGACCAGTCGATTCTTGATTTTCCCCACTCCGACCTGCGCCGGGCCCGTGCGGCGGCAATGTCGATGATTCCCACCAAGACCGGGGCGGCGGCGGCCGTTTCCCTGGTGATCCCCGAGCTCAAGGGCAAATTCGACGGTCTGGCGGTCAGGGTGCCGATTCCCAACGTCTCGGTGGTCGATGTGGTTATGGAACTGGAGCGCGAGACCACGGTCAGCGAGGTCAACCAGGCTCTTCGGGAGGAAAGTAACCGTTATCTGGGCTTCTCGGACGAGCCCCTGGTCTCCATCGATTATCAGGGTAATCCCCATTCTTCGGTGGTCGACGCCATGTCAACCAAGGTTATCGGCTCTTCGGTCAAGATCCTCAGCTGGTACGATAATGAGTGGGGTTACTCCAACCGGCTGCTCGATCTCATTCTCCATATGGATTCGCGAAAAGTCCTGTAAGCGGCGTCAATTAAGAGGGCCGAGGCCGCTGCCAATCCCGGAAAAGCAAAGCTGCCGCGATTTACGCCTTGCGGAGACCGGTCGGCCGTGGCAATCTGGTCCGGGAGGCGGCGGCGACCAAGGGTGTCCCTAGACTTTTTCCTGAGTCCGTGACGGCTTCGTGGTGAATTTCATTTATCAGTTTGTAATTACATTAGATAATCGTTTTTCCCTGGATTGCCAGGGTTCACCCCGCCGCCCTGCGGGGCGCCCGATAACGGCGCATCTGCGGCGTTGGCAACTTGTTGATATAAAGCTGAGTTGAGTCCCGCAAGGCGGGACTCGTACGAAACTTATGCCCTTTTTTTGGGTATACCATCAGTATTATCAACATCGTTGCCGCCTTGCATCTGCACCGTTCTCGGACGCTCACGGATTCAGGTGATAACTTTGCGCGTGTTCGGGTTTGCCGCCCCGAAGCCGCTGCTGCCGGCCGCCGCTTGGCCGACCCGTAATGGAATTGGAAGATAGCAGACCTGCCCGGTGACGACAAGCAAATTTCTGCCCGCCCGCGGCGGGAATCGGTCCGGGAGATTATGACCAATTTTCAGCCAGTTCAGCGGAACAGAACAACCGCGCTGCCCGGTTGGGGGGAAAGCATAAAAAATTGATTCTGAAATATTGACAGGTTATGATGATTAGTGTAAAAAGGCGTCTTCCAATGGCGGGTCGTTAACTCAGTCGGTAGAGTATCTGCCTTTTAAGCAGAGAGTCGTTGGTTCGAGCCCAACACGACCCACCACTGCTTTTTGGAAAAAAATATGTAGTTCACTTTGCGTCCCCATCGTCTAGTCAGGTCCAGGACACCGGCCTTTCACGCCGGCAACGCGGGTTCGAATCCCACTGGGGACGCCAGTTTTACATATAGGGGAATCAGGCACTTGTGCCTGATTCCCCACTTTTATTTCGGGCCGCTTCCAGGCGCCATTTCACGGTCTTTCCCTTTACTTTGCCCAACCAGGATATAAAACCCTGGCTGTTTGTTTAATCAACAGGGTCGTGAGCACTATCCGCTTTACTCTAAAAATCCCCTCGCAATTAAACAAGATAACGAGTTGCCGGAAGTTGCCGGCGCCTGGCATCGGACGCCCGGAAGCCGGCGGCGGCAATTCTTCGCCGTGGCCATGGGTCAGATAAGCAAATAATTACAGGTTGATAAGGGCAAGCTGCCCAATAGCCGTTCCGCAATAGGAAATTATTTATCGGAGCAGGCCCAATCTTGACAGATAGTGCGTGAGTTGATATAGAAATATCATTACAGGGTGGGAGGAAGCCTATTTTTTTGTAGTCGCCGAAAGCGATTGCTTGTAGTCCTGATTTTTTTCCGGGGGGGAAAGCGATGTTTGCCGCTTCATTGAACTGTGACAACACCATCTGATCCGCACGAAATCCCATTTTCACCTCCACTTGAAAACCTGAAATTATGGTCTGGAACCGTAATTTATTATCAAATGCAAGGGGTACGTTTGTGATTGACAGGTTCGGATGGGATGCTTGCCGTGTCCTCGTTTTAATTCTGCAATTCATTTTTGCACCGATTTCCGCCAGCGCCGCCGAAGAAATTCAGGCTGCCGGCGCGGCGCCTGGATCCGCCTCTTCAATCGATTCAATCGAAGAGTCAACCGATTCAACTCTTGCCGGGCTTTCAGGGCAAAATTCCCCTCCTCAAATAGACGACGCTTCGGCGGATTCCCTCCCAGCCCGAAAGGGTGGAGGGTTTCGGGAGATTGCCGAAGGTTTTATTGTGCCGGATAAGCAGAATCTGGCGGAATTGATCGGCGCCTCCGAAATTTCCGTGCTGGCCGATGTCGATGGCCAATTCGTGCAAGCCATGATTGAAAATCAGATAATGGAAGGCGATTTCGCCAGCAGGGTAGAAAAGGCGGATCTTGCAAAATCGATCCGGGCCGGGCGAAGTTTTAATCGCGAAAGCCTCGCGGCTCTGGCCCGCTCGGAACAAGCGGAGGCGCAGACCGGACAGGCTTTGGCCCTGTTGCTGCCTTCCGTGTCGGTGCATCTCAGTGCCGGTGAAGAAACATCCGAACCTTCGGTGGTAGTTGATGAAACAACTGGGGAGCTTGCCGATTCCGACACCCACACCCGGACCGACACCTCGCTGACCGTCCGCCAGCCGTTGTTCAACCTGCCCGTTTTTCTGGATTGGCGGCGCCGTAAAGTAAGGGAGCAGGCGCGGCATGAAGATTATCGGGCCAGTGACGGCGATGCCTATGTCGCTACGGTCACCACCTACCTTTCTCTGGTATCCAGCCGCCTGCAGACGGATATTACCCGTGACTTTGAAGCTCAGCTTGCGGAGTTGCTGGGCTACATCGAAAAACGCGCCAACGCCGGGGCATCCAGTATTTCCGACATGTCCCGCGTACGGGCGCGCAGCCAGGAAACAGTATCGGCCCGACTGGAACAGGAATCCGCCCATGCCGCCGCGGGGATTGAATTCGTCCGCTTGACAAATCTGGTGCCCGAAAAGGTTCGTCTGCCGGTGCTCGATGATATCGGCGCTTCGTTATTGCCGCCATCCTTCGGCATGGCCGTTGATACAGCTATTGAATCCAATCCGGAAATCACCGCGCTGGCCGCCGAATTGCAGGCCGCGAAAATTGATCGCTCGGCGGCAAAAAGCCGCTACCTGCCCCGGGTCGACGCGGAGTATACCGATTCCAAATCTCTCCATGCCGGAGGGGACCCCAGTTCGGAAGGCCAGCGAGACAAGCGCCTGATGATGGTGCTGAACTGGGAACTGTTCAGCGGCGGCAAGGATTACCGGATCCATGCCGAACGGTTGGCGCGATATCAGGAATTGCTCTACCGCCTGGATGACCAGCGCCGCCGGGTCGTTCAGGCATTGTCCGCCAATTATTCAACCCTCGCCGCAACCCGGGCGCGGATTGCCTCCGGTTACCGGGAACTGGAGGCGATTTCCACGGCCGCGGAGGCCATGTCAAAACGGATGCTTTCCGGCAATCAGTCTCTCCTTGATCTGCTCACCGTCTATGATCGGTACTACAAGCTTCGTTCCCGGCTGGTCGATTTGCATATTCTGGAGATGAATACGGTGACCCAGCTGGTTCGATTAATCATCGGCACCCCATGGGCGGCCGGCGAAGGCACCTCTCCGGGGGGCGAAGGGGAGCGCAAGCAGCCATCATTTAATCAATCAGCGGAGGGATGAGGAAAAATCGTTTCCGGGCCAAGGCCGCTGGAAGATTGAGCCAATCGCCGGCGCTGAGTTGAAAAGTGCGGCCGTATCGTTTTTTAAGTTGTGTGGTACGTTTGGTGACAAACATCAAGCCATATCAAAAGAATATTTGCTTAAAGGTGGATAATTAGCATGGAAACTCGTCATGAAGATAGCGACGGTTCGGATATTTTCTGGCCCGGCTATGTGGATGCCACTACCAATCTGATCCTTAACCTCCTCTTCCTGCTGACCATTCTGATCGTCGCCGTATTTATGTTTGCCCTTGAGTTGGGACGGACCAATCCGGAGCAGGCTGAGTCGGCCAGGCCGCCGATTACCGAAGCCAAGGAGGATAGCCAAGCCGGCGCAGGTGCGGCAACCGATCTTGTCGAAGAAAATATTGCCTTAAAACGTGAAATAAAACGGTTGAATATGTTGCTTGCCCGGCGGGAATCACCGCGGGCGCAAGCCGGCAGCCTGGTTAAATCCGTCGATGCCACGGCCGCTTTATCCCAGCCGCGGAACGGTCTCGACAAGACCCTTGCAAGTGACGGGGAAATCATTGTGCGTTTCGAGGATGAAGCGGTTGGGCTGACCCCGGCGGAACACGATCGGTTGCTCGAATTTCTTCCACCTGTTGTTGAAGGCGTCGGGGCCATTATTTACGTCGAAGTGCCGGCCGGTTTCTCCGAGGCCAAACGGATGGGTTTCTATCGGGCCATGACGGTCCGCAATCTACTGATTGAAATGAAGATGCCCACCAAGAATATCGAGGTTTCGGTGGTGGAAAGGGAAAACGATGCCGACGCCTCTCTCGTTCGAGTCAGGCCCCGTTGATGAAGGGTCTGTTTAGGAAGGCGAGAGCCGGCTGTGGCGCCATATCGCCTCGGCGCGCCTTTGTAGTGCTGCTGCTGCTCAGCACTATTACCCTGTTCTGGTGGGCCGGAATTGCCGAAGTAGATATCATCGTACGAACCGTGGGGCAGATCATCCCTGCCGGCAGATCGCAGATAGTCCAGCATCTCGAAGGGGGGATTGTTGAAAAAATTCTGGTTCAGGAAGGGCAGGTCGTTGCCGCCGGCCAACCGTTAATTGAATTGTCCGGGGTCCAGAGCCGTTCATATCTGGGCCAGGAGCAGTCCAAGCTGGATGCCTTGCGTGGCCGCGATGCCCGTCTGCTCGCGGAGTTGACCGGCAAGGACAGCATTGACTTTCCCGAGGAGCTCAAGGATCCCAAGGTGATACAGGTGGAAACCGCGGCGTGGCGGGCTCGGCGCGCCCAATTAGCCGAAGAGGTTCATGTGTTGCAGGCCCTTGGCAGGCAGAAGAAGAGCGAACTTGCCGAAATAAAGGCAAAACAGAAGAATCTGCTGGAAGAGTTGGTTCTGGCCCAAAAAAGGCATCATGTAATCAAGGGTCTGGAGAAAAACAACGCGGCCTCCGAATTGGAAGTGCTGGATAGCCAGATGCGTATCCAGCAGCTCAAGAACCAGATATCCGAGGCGGCAAACGGAGCTCCGCGGCTGCAAGCCGCGGTATCCGAAGCTGAATCGCGGGTGAAGGAAGCGTCCGCCCGTTTCCGGGCCGAGGCATCCGCCACTTTGACGAAAGTACGTGAGGAGCTTGAGAAATTAAGTTTCGAAATTGACTCCAGCGTCGATCGGCTTGAGCGGAATATTGTCAGAAGTCCGGTTGCGGGCCTGATCAATAAATTAAATATCACTACGATCGGCGCCGTAGTTCGACCCAGCGAGATATTGCTGGAAATTACCCCGAGCGATCAGCGGATTGTCATCCAGACCCGGGCAAACCCCGACGACCGTGCCCACCTGCGCCGGGATTTACCCGCCCGGGTGCGGATCGGCGCTTATGACTATGCAACCTACGGCACCTTTGAAGGGCGGGTGGCCGAGGTCAGCGCGGACACCCTGACCGATGAGCGAGACAACCGCTATTACCGGGTAAATATCGAAGTCGACGTCTCAACCATAACGTCGCGTATCCGCCAGCCGGATGTGCTGATGCCCGGCATGGCCGCGAGTGCCGATATCGCGGTGGGTAAGAGGACAATCCTTTCGTACATCCTCTCTCCGCTGCTGGAGTTTCGTGACGGGGCGTTTCGGGCCAATTAAACTTTGCTTTTTAGGGTTATGCAGGATAAACGACAAATTTGCAAAAAATCTCGGGGGGCTAAGCAAAAAGTTTCTACAAACCAGGAGTGGAAGGTTTTTTGCGACGCCATCGTAAACGGTGTCCGTGGTTGACAAATACAATCTAACGAGAGAATTTTATGCTTAAAAAACTCAAAATCTACTACATTTTCGTGTCATTGCCTTTTGTTATGCTGCTGATCGGGGCCGCTTTTTTCTTCGACGGGATCCTGTACACGATAGAGACCAATCCCCATCCCCAGATCAACTATATCATTTTTATGATCATCCTGGGCGGCGGTTTGATTATCCTCCTCAATGCCAAACGGTTGATGCACGAAGCCAGAACGGTCGTCGATTTTTCCAGGACCATCCACGCCAAAACCGACCGGGCTACCCTTCAGGAAAAGGCCAACAGCTATACGGGCGATCTTGCTTGTATTACCCAGATGATCGCCACCTCGGGTGACCGTTCCATCTCTCACCAGGAACAGGCCGCCCTTGAGCATGAACTGGCCAATGTGCGTTCTCGTCTGAATCGGCGCAACGCCCTGCCGCAATACCTGACCGGCCTCCTGGTCGGGATGGGCCTGCTCGGAACCTTCATCGGTTTACTGGCGACTCTTAACGACATTTCAATTCTGATCACCAGTTTCGCCGATCTCGACATGGCCGCGGTCAATCCCATCGAGGTGTTCAGCACGATGATTACCCGGATGAAGGCGCCCATGCAGTCCATGGCGATCGCCTTCTCGGCCTCGATGTTCGGCCTGCTGGGATCAATAATTCTCGGCCTGATGATGGTTGGCCTGCGTCGTTTGCAGGGTGACATCTTCTCGTTGCTCAGTTCGGAAGTTGCCCGGCACATCGAGATCGCCCTTTCCTTTGAAAGCATCAGTCTCAAAGGCAGAATCGGCGAGGCGGCCGGCGGCGATTTTTCCTCCGAGATTCTCTTGCGCATCGAAGAGAGACTGGCCGAATCCGCCCGGGTGCGGCAGCGGGCGCTCTCTGCCGAAATCGATGACTTCAAAAAACAACGGGGTGATATGCTGCGCGCCCTCACCGAACAGACCGAGGCGAACCATAGCTTCCGGTCCGAGCTGCAGGAGCTCGGCAGACAGTTCGGCGCCGTTTTCAATACCATGGAGAAGGGGAACGGCGAGATTTCCACCCAGATTTCCGAACTGACCGTTCATCTGGCCGGGGACGCCAAGGAAACCCATAAACTGCTTGGCATGCAGATGGATGAACAGAAGCGCCTGATCAATACCCTCGATTCGTACAAGATCGAGGAAAGGCTGGCCGAGGCGGCCCGCCTGCAGCAGCGGGCGCTCTCTGCCGAAATCGACGACTTTAAAAATCAGCGGGCCGATATGCTGCGCGTTCTTGCCGAACAGACCGAGGCAAGCCATGGCTTCCGCGGTGAGTTGCAGCAGCTCGGCGGCCGGCTCGGCGCCGTCAGCAATATTATTGAGCAGGGGGGCGGCGAGATCTCCACCCAGATTTCCGAACTGACCGTTCATCTGGCTGCCGATGCGAAGCAATCGCATATATTGCTTAATAAGGTCGATAATAACTTCCGCGGCGAGCTGCGGAAACTCGGCAGTCAACTCGGCGGTCAGCTCGATGCTGTTGCCGGTGTTACCGAGAGCGGCAACGAAAAACTGCGTAATCAAATTGCCGAGATGAGCGCTCAGCTGGATGACTCGGCCCGGCAATCCCTCGAACAATTCGACCTGGCGGGCAAGGACCTTAACGGAGAGTTACAGCAACTCGGCAGCCAGCTGACGGGCATATCCGACGCCGCCGATCGGGGCAATGACGGCCTGCTTAATCGGCTTACCGAACTTGCCGCCCAGCTGGATAACTCGGCCAGGGAATCACTCAAAAAACTTGACAATGCGGGTGTTGATCTGCGCCATGAGTTACAGCAACTCGGCAGTCAACTGGCTGAGATATCCACTGCTGCCGAAAAGGGCAATGATGAGCTGGCCAAACAGATCCCCGAACTGACCGTTCATCTGGATGACTCGGCCAGGCAATCGCTCAAACAACTTGACAATGCAAGTAAAGAACTGAGCCGTGAATTGCAGGTGCTCGGCGGTCAGCTCGACGCCATTTCCAATCTCACGGAGAAGGGCAACGATCAGATCTGCACCCGGATTTACGAGCTGACAACCCACATGGCTGCCGAGGTTGGCGAACCGCCGCAATTGCCGCTCAGCACTGATGAATAAGCCGAAAACTTAAGGCGACAATCCCGGCGCGGTCAAAAAGTGTCCGGTGGGTAATCTTACCTTCCGGCAAGCAGCGGGCAAGGTTTCGGATTAAAATGAGTTCTTCAGGTTCGTTTATACTGATAAAAGCAGTTTAAGGCCTCGGCCGGCTTGCGTACCGGCCGGGGCGGTGAATCTGCCTGGCAGCGGCTTGATCCTTGGGGGCCGTAAGGACAGAGTTGGCATTTGGGGGATGGAATTATGGCAATCGCGACTGGTGACGGAAAAGGCGGCAGCGGCAACGAAGGGTCTGGGCAAGGACAATCCGTGGAACGTGCCTTTGTCGCCGCGAACGGAACAATTGTCTGTCCCCACTGTGAAGCAAAGCTCATCTCGGTTGATGTCGCCGATGTCGATCTATTGATGAGCTTTTCCGATGGCACCTATGTCATCATCCCGAATGGCGCCCTTGACGCCATAGCCAACCCTCTTCAGCCAATCGTTTTCACCGACCCCGACGACAGCGTTCTTGATTCCGCTCATTTCGACAGTGACCATACCAGCACCCTGGGCGATCTTTTCAAGATGGTCGGAGTCACCAAGGTAGCCGGGGCCGGCAGCCTGCGGGTGGTGAGCGAAAATATAGATGCGCGGGGTAAAGGAGATGGTGGTGATGACCCGGAAGGTCGGGAAAATGAGGTTGTCGACTCAGGCGATGCCCCGCTTTCCGATGAAATCATCCCGCCGCCGGTAGTCGAGGCCAGCAGCGGCTCGATATTGACCGGCAAGGGTCCGGGAACCGGCGCTATCGATCCCATCGACAAACTCTCCGTCGATCCGGAGGAGCCGGTGCCCCCGTCAACGACGCCCCGACCCTCGGTCTATAAGGCCGCTCAAAAGGTCGAGGACATAAGCGATCCGACCATCACCCTCGACCCCAATATCGCCGATGACGGCATTATAAATATAGATGAGCGGGACGGCATCGAAGGTGATATTTCGATCAGTGGCAGGGTCGGGGGCGGCGCCCAGATCGACGATACCGTCACTCTGAACGTTATAGATCCCGCCAGCGGCCAAATTCTGCATACCTATACCACTACGGTTGATTCGGACAAGACTTTCAGCTTTGGGGTTCCCGGAGCCGAACTGGCCGATGTCGGCGACGGCAAAACCGGCAAAGTAGCGGTCGCCATCACCACCAAGGGGGCTGTAAATCCCGGTACCGATGAGCAAAGTTACGGCGTCGACCTCACCGCGCCCGTGCCGGAGATCTATCTTGATCCCATCACCGCTGACAATATCATCAAGAGCGACGAAACGGACGGCTCGGTTACTATCAGCGGTTCGGTCGGCGGCGATGCCCGGGTGGGCGATATAGTCACACTGGACATCAATGACGGAGCCTTAAGCTACACCACGGAAGTTGTGAGTGGCAAGACCTTCAGCATCAGTGTTAATGGATCGGATCTGGAGCTGACTGCCGGAGGGCACGGCAGTATCGGTACCGTTGATGCCTCGATAACCGTTTTCGATAATGCCGGCAATGAAGGCGGAAAGAGCGTCCACGGGGAATATGAGGTCGATACCATGACCCCGTCGCCGACCATCATCTTCGATCCGGACGTTGCCGTTGCCGACGACGGGGTCCTCAGTCTCGACGAAGCTAAGGGCACGGTGGCGGTCAAGGGCACGGTGGGCGGCGATGCCGGCGCGGGCGACACGATCATCCTGACGGTTGACGGCAAGGAGTATATAGGCTCTGTCGATCCGGATGGGCTGAGTTTCAGTATCGAGGTTTCCGGCAGCGATCTGGTTTCCGATTCGGACAAAAAGATTGAAGCCAGGATCGAAACCGACTGGAGCGGTAATATCGGCGCCGGCGAAAATTCCGTTGAATATACCCTCGATGACGCGGTCGAGGCTCCGACCATCATCCTTGACCTGCCGATGGCCGGAGACAACATCATAAACGGCCACGAAGAAGGCGGCTACGTTGCAATTACCGGCACGGTCGACGGCGGAGCCCTGCCCGACGATAAGATCATCTTGACAGTCAACGATCCATCCGATGGCTCGATCCTGCATACCGCCACCGGCTTGGTCCAGGATGACATGACCTTCAATATAAACGTTGATGGTTCCATTCTGACCGCGGTTGGAGAAGGTACCGAAAACGGTGCGATCTCGGTCGAGATCATCGGCGGCTGGCCGGGCACTACCGGCCCCACCACCGCAGATACAACTTACAGCGTCGATACCAAATCTCCAACCAGTCCTATAGTTGATTTGGCCGACGATACAGGAAGCAGCAACAGCGATAAAATTACCAGCGATGGAACTCTGGCCCTTTCCGGAATAGAAACTGACGCCACTGTTGAATATTCCATTGATGGCGGAGCTACTTGGAGCGATACTTTCACCCCGATTGAGGGGAGCAATACCGTAGCCTTTCGGCAAACCGATACGGCCGGCAACACCAGCGGAATTGATAGCTTGTCCTTTACGCTCGACACGAGCAACCCGACCGTCGAATCAGGTCAGTCGTTTAGCTATGCCGAGAACCAGACTCTCGGGACGGTTGTAGCGACCGTGGCGGCGAGCGA
>JBHEOZ010000349.1:0-1575 GCA_046260555.1 Desulfurivibrionaceae bacterium | reverse complement strand
ACGGAATTGCTGCAAAAAGTCGTCATCCTCGTCTGAAAACGTAGATCCTCACCGTAGGAGCGGCTTCAGCCGCGAATAGTTGCGGCCGCGAAACAGGGGGATCGCGGCGGAAGCCGCTGCTCCTACACCGGACCTGGGAATCCGCCTGAGCCTGTAAGTTATCCGCTCATCCTGAGCCTGTCGAAGCAAGAGTTTTGAGGCTTTTCCAGGCTCCCGATCAGTAACCGATCACGGGATAAGCCGCCCAGGACCGATAAATCTCCCATCTGGTAAGCGATTACAGGGTGGTGGAGATGCAAGGCGTCACCCTGCGATGTGTACTGGTGTCCATGAGCAGGGTTATAACACAGCAGATTCGGCGCCCTGTGATCGCTTACCCCGATCAGACCTTCGGCAGGTGCCGGGTCGCTTCGGCGATGGCTTCGGCCGGATATTCGTAGTTGCTCAGCTCGCCGGCATGGTACTGCTCATAGCTGGCCAGATCGAGGAGACCGTGGCCGGAGAGGTTGAAGAGAATGGTTTTCGGGTCGTTCAGATCACGGGTGGCCTCGATGATCGCGGCCCGGATCGCGTGGCAGGTTTCCGGAGCCGGGATGATGCCCTCGGTCTTGGCGAAAAGGATGCCCGCCTCGAAGCATTCCATCTGGTGCAGGGCCTGGACCTCGATCAGTTTCTCCCGGTACAGGGCGCTGACGATCGGCGACATGCCGTGGTAGCGCAGACCGCCGGCGTGGATGCCGGGCGGGATGAAGTCGTGGCCCAGGGTGAACATCTGCATCATCGGGGTTCGCTTGGAAAGATCGCCGAAGTCGTAGGCATAAACCCCTTTAGTCATCGACGGGCAGGAAGCGGGTTCGACCCCGAGCAGGCGGAGTTTTTTGCCTTCCAGTTTGTCGGGCAGCCAGGGATTGGCGATGCCGGCAAAGTTGGAGCCGCCGCCGCAGCAACCGATAACCACGTCCGGGTAATCGCCGACCATGGCCATCTGTTTCTTGGCCTCCAGGCCGATGATGGTCTGATGCAGGCAGACATGGTTCAGGACCGAGCCCAGGGCGTAATTGGTCGAGTCGTGGGAGACCGCGTGTTCCAGGGCCTCGCTGATCGCGATACCGAGGGAGCCCGGCGAGTCGGGATCCTGGGCGAGGATGGTCTGGCCGGTCGGGGTCAGGTGGCTGGGACTGGCGACCACTTCGGCCCCGAAGGCGTGCATCATCGCCTTCCGGTAGGGCTTCTGGTCGAAGGAAACCTTGACCATGTAGACCATGCAGCCCAGGCCGAACTTCTGGGTGGCAAAAGAGAGGGCCGTGCCCCACTGGCCGGCGCCGGTCTCGGTGGCGAGGTTCTTGATCCCGGCTATTTTATTGTAATAGGCCTGGGGCACGCTGCTGTTGGTCTTGTGGCTGCCCGAGGGCGAGACTCCTTCGTGCTTGAAGTAGATCTTGGCTTTGGTGCCCAGGGCCTTTTCCAGAAAAGTGGCGCGGACCAGGGGCGACGGCCGCCAGATCGCGAAAATGTCCTGAACCTCTTCGGGGATGTCGATCCAGCGCTCGGGGCTCATTTCCTGTTCGAGCAGGT
>JBHEOZ010000348.1:0-1581 GCA_046260555.1 Desulfurivibrionaceae bacterium | reverse complement strand
GAGCCTGATCTCAGGTTGGTTGTCAAGGTCGGCGATGGTGCGGCTGATTTTCAGGACCCGGTGGCAGGAGCGGGCCGACATGGCCAGTTTGGTGGCGGCCCGTTCCAGAAGGATGTTGGTTTCGCTGTCCAGCCGGCAGTATTTTTCGAGATCGGCCGGAGTCATTCGGCTGTTGACGCAGTCGGTCTTTCGGCCGGAAAATCTTTTTTCCTGAATTTGCCTGGCCCGGTCCACTCTGGATCTGATCGAGGCGGAGTCTTCAGGTTTTTTGGAGCTGCTGATCTCCTTGTAGGGCACGGCGGGCACTTCCACATGGATATCGATCCGGTCCAGCAGAGGGGCGGAGAGCCGGCTGTTGTAACGCTGGATCTGCATGGAATTGCAGATGCATTCGTGACCTGGGTCGCCGAGATAGCCGCAGGGGCAGGGATTCATGGCGGCGACCATCAGGAAGCTGGCGGGGAAATTCAGGGAGACGGCGGCCCGGGCGATGGTAACGTTGGAGTCTTCCATGGGCTGCCGCATTACCTCCAGAACATTCTTGCGAAACTCCGGAAACTCGTCGAGGAAAAGGACGCCGTTGTGGGCCAGGGTGACCTCCCCCGGCTTGGGGATCTGGCCGCCGCCGACCAGGCCTGCATCGGAGATGGTGTGATGAGGCGATCGGAAGGGCCGGGAGTCGAGCAGGCTTTTGCCCGGCGGCAACAGTCCCATGACGCTGTAAATTCTGGTGGTCTCCAGGGCCTCCTCGAAGGTAAGATTCGGCAGGATGGACGGAATGCGCCGGGCCAGCATGGTTTTTCCCGAACCGGGCGGACCCTTGAGCAGGATATTATGGTTTCCGGCCGCCGCTATTTCCAGGGCGCGCTTGGCCTGTTCCTGGCCCTTGACCTCGGCAAAATCCGTTTCGTAATCAAGCCGCGGTCGTTCCAGGTTCCGGGCAAGCGGCACGGCTGGAGCGATCCGGCGTTTGTCGGCCAGATACTCGACCGTTTCGTAGAGACTCTTGACGCCGATCACCTTGATCCCGGTCACCACGGCCGCTTCCCTGACATTCTGGGCCGGGACGACAACCCCTTCCAGGCCGCCGTCCCGGGCCGCCATCACCATGGGCAGCACGCCGGGGACTTCGCGCACCGAGCCGTCCAGGGAGAGTTCGCCGATCACCGCGTATTTCGTAAGTATATCGCTGGCCAGGATGTCCGCGGCGGTGAGGATGCCGAGCGCAATGGGCAGGTCATAGCCGGAGCCGACTTTCTTGAGGTCGGCGGGGGCCAGGTTGACGGTGATCCGCCGGTTCGGGAAACTGTAGCCGGTGTTGCGGATCGCCGATTTGACCCGGTCCTTGGCTTCACGGACCGCGCCTTCGGCCAGGCCGACGGTGGAAAAGGTCGGCAGGCCGGGCGCGATATCGGTCTCCACCTCGACCAGCAGGCCGTTAACTCCCGATATGGTACCGGTAATAATGGTTGAAAGCATTTTTCCCGCGCGGCTGAGAGGATAAGAAAGTCTGACCTGAATCCGTGAGCGTTCGAGAACGGTGCAGATGCGAGGCGGCAACGATGTTGATAATACTAATGG
>JBHEOZ010000347.1:0-1618 GCA_046260555.1 Desulfurivibrionaceae bacterium | reverse complement strand
CGTATATGGTCGGCCGTGGATCGGCTCCCTCCATTATGCGATTTACAGAGGCTTCAAATTGCTCGGCAAAAGCCTCAATCCGGTTGCGTTTGATGGTCAGTCCGGCCGCCCCTTTATGGCCGCCGTATTTTTCCAGCAGTTCCGCGCATTCCTCGATTCTCTCCAGAAGATCGAGATTCCCAACCGACCTGGCTGAACCTCTGGCCAGCCCTTCATCGTCACACGACAACACCACGGTCGGCCGATGATACCGCTCGGCTATCCTGGAGGCGATCAAGCCGACAACCCCGACATGCCAGGTTTCGGCGGCCAGAACCAGGCTTGATCCGCCCTCTTCCAGGCGGATTTCCGCCTGACGGCAGGCTTGTCCGAAGATCTCTTCCGATAATTCCTTACGGTGATTGTTGGCTTTTTCAAGGAGCTTTGCCGGTTCGGCCGCCTCCTCCCGGTTTTCAGCCAGCAGAACTTCCAGGGCCAGGCCCGCTTTTGCCACCCTGCCGGCCGCATTGATTCTGGGGGCGACCTGGAAGGCAATCTGATCGGCGCTGATCGGCAGATCCGTTATGCCCGCGTTTTTCAAGATCGCCTTGAGCCCGGGTCTTGGCTTGTTACTCAGTACGTCCAGCCCCGCCTTTACCATTACCCGATTGGCGCCGGTTAAGGGAACCAGGTCGGCGATGGTGCCGATCGCGACCAGGTCGAGATGCCTTTTCAGGTTCGGCTGTCGGCCGGCGGGCCAGTATCCCAGTTCCGTCAATCGGGTCCGTAAACCAATCAGGAGATAAAAAGCCACTCCGACCCCGGCTAAATTTTTCTCCGGGAAAGTGCAATCTTTTCGATGGGGATTTATGATCGCCTCTGCTTCCGGCAGTGCGGCCGGCGGGCGATGATGGTCGGTGATTATTACTTTAAAGCCCAGGCGCCGGGCCTCCGCGACTTCGGCATGGGAAGAGATGCCGCAATCAACGGTGATCAGGAGCGGTTCCGGCGATTCCGCCTGCGGCAGCCCGGCCCGCAGTTTTTGCAGCGCCGCAAGGTTCAGGCCATAGCCTTCGGTTGTCCGGTCCGGAATATACCAGGAACAGGCAAGGCCGATCTCCTTGAAAAAGGAAAGCAGCAAGGCCGTGGAGGTTATTCCGTCCGCATCGTAATCGCCATAGATCAGCACCTGCCTTTTCTCGACAACCCCCTGGGCAAGAATAGCCACTGCCTCTTCAAGCCCCGCCATACCGGTCGGCGCGGGTAATTGTTCAAGTGATGGATTAAGGAATTTCTCCACATCCTCGCGCCCCAAGACCCCCCGCTGGGCCAGCAGAGAGCAGATCAAGGCAGGAACCCCGGCGATTTTTTCGCCCGGTTCGATCGGTTCGATTAACCACTTCTTATCGGGAATAGCTGGCATAAAGGTAGAATGTACTTTAACTTTTAGCTTTCAAGCTTCTCTTCTTTCGAGGTTATTTGACGTTATCAAGAAGGCGGAAGCCGATAAACATGTATCTCGTTCCCGAAATAGCGGTAAAGAGACCGGTGGATGTGATCAGGGGATAATATAGCCATTGGTATGAGCCGATAAGATGTTGGCTAAGCAGAAAGCCGATGGTCAGCACCTGCAGAAAGG
>JBHEOZ010000346.1:275-1626 GCA_046260555.1 Desulfurivibrionaceae bacterium | reverse complement strand
GATCACAGGGTACCGAATCTGCTGTGTTATCACCCTGCTCATGTACATCAGTACACTTCGCAGGGTGATGCCTTGCACCCCAAGGGCACTTCCTTCGGGGCGCATCTCCGGCACCCTGCAATCGCTTAACGGCTGGAAGATTTGCCAAACCCGGGTGGCTTATCCCGTGATCGGATACGCTGCTATGCCTGGCCATAATGACTCTCCGGCAAAGTATTCTTCGGCTCGGTTCACGTTCACTTTTCGGTTTCGACCCGCAGAGTTTTAACCTTTTTGTGGAGATGACTCCGCTCAAGACCGATCTCTTCGGCGGTCTGACTTATGTTACCATGATTTTCCATTAACTTTACTCTGAGAAATTCCCTCTCGAAAATTTTTTTCGCTTCCTTGAAGTCATTAACCATAAACGGCGTCTGCCATGTTTCGGAAACCGGGGAAGCCGTGAGACCCTGGCCGACCGGGAGAAGCACAGCCAGATCATCTTCGCCGATCGTATCGCCGGGCGCCATGATTACCGCGCGCTCTACCAGATTACGAAGTTCACGGACATTTCCCGGCCAGCTGTGCTCCATCAGGGCCTTGATCCCGGCTTCATCAAAACTCTTTCCGCCGAGACCCTTGCGGGCCATATCGCCCAGGAACTCATCCACCAGCGATGGAATATCTTCAAGCCGGTCCCGCAGCGGCGGCACGATGATCGGCACCACGTTCAAACGGTAAAAGAGATCGGCCCGGAAATTGCCGGCCTCGATCTCGCGCTCCAGATCCTTATTGGTGGCCGCCAGCACCCTGACGTTAACCGAGATGGTCTTGCCGCCGCCGACCCTTTCGAATTTTTGTTCCTGCAGGATGCGGAGGATCTTGGCCTGGGTCTTGAGGCTCATATCACCGATTTCATCGAGGAAAAGCATACCGCCGTCGGCCTGATCGAACTTGCCGCGGCGGTTGGCCGCCGCCCCGGTAAAAGAACCTTTTTCATGGCCGAACAGTTCACTCTCAATCAGCTCTTCGGGTATGGCCGCGCAGTTGAGTTCGATCATCGGTTTGGCGTTGAATCCAGACAACCGGTGGATGGATTGGGCGACCACCTCCTTGCCGGTGCCGTGCTCACCCCGGATCAACACCCAGGCCGAAGTGGGCGCCACCCGTTCGATCTGGCCGCAGAGGTTCTTAATTTCCTTGGAGTTCCCGCTCAGCACCGTTTTCTTTTTGGCCGAGGTTCGCAGGATCTCGTTCTCCTTGACCAGTTTCGACATCGCCAGACCGTTGGTTACCGCCACCACGATCTTGTCATAGGAAGGAGGTTTTTCGATAAAATCGAAGGCGCCCTTCTTGGTTGCCTTGACGGCGG
>JBHEOZ010000346.1:0-265 GCA_046260555.1 Desulfurivibrionaceae bacterium | reverse complement strand
ATATTACCGTGGCCCGAGATCATAATGACCGGCAGGATCGGATCACGTTTTTTGATCTCCTCCAACGCCTCCAGACCGTCCATCCCCGGCATCCAGATATCCAGCAGGACCAGGTCGATTTCTTCCTCGTCGATCAGCTTCAGCCCCTCTTCGGCGGAACCCGCGCAAACCGGCACAAAACCCTCGTCGGAGAGGATACCGGCCAAGGAATCGAGGATGCTCTTTTCGTCATCAACAACCAGAATTCTTTTCGCCATAACAGTAA
>JBHEOZ010000345.1:427-1638 GCA_046260555.1 Desulfurivibrionaceae bacterium | reverse complement strand
CCCCGCCGTAATCGGCTTATTACTGATTTTGCCGAATTCGATTACGATTACCTTATTCTGGCCTGCGGGGTGAAACATTCCTATTTTGGTCAGGAAGACTGGGAAAAATGGGCGCCTGGTTTAAAGACGATCGAGCAGGCCATTGAGATTCGCCGGCGGATCCTCACCGCTTTTGAAAGGGCCGAGCGGAATCTGAGCGAGGAACAGCCGACGAAACAGTTGACCTTCGTCATTGTCGGAGGTGGTCCGACCGGGGTAGAACTGGCCGGGGCCATCGGTGAAATGAGCCGTTACACCCTGGCCCGGGATTTCCGCCGGATCGATCCGACCTCAACCCGAATTATCCTCCTTGAAGCCGCCGACCGGATTCTTCCTTCATTTTCCGATAAACTGGCACGCAGAGCCGTTCGTGATCTGGCGAGTCTCGGAGTCGAGGTGCGGAATGCCAGCAAGGTAACCCGAATAAGCGGTGACGGAGTTGAGATCGGTTCGGAGAAAATTTACGCCGATACGGTTTTATGGGCCGCCGGGGTGCGGGCTCCGGTTTTTGTCCGAAAACTTGGGGGAAAGCTGGATTCCCAAGGGCGAATTATCGTCGAGCCCGATTTGAGTCAGGGCGAATACCCGAATATTTTTGTGGCCGGCGACCTCGCCAATTTTTCCCACCAGACCGGGAGACCCCTGCCCGGCCTGGCTCCGGTTGCCCTCCAACAGGGGCGTTTTATCGCAAAAAACATCTTGCGGGAAATAGAGGGTAATCCGCGGCAGAATTTCGCCTATCGAGATAAAGGCCAGGTAGCGACCATCGGCCGGGGCCGGGCGGTTGTCGAGATGGGAAAATTAAAAACCGGAGGATTTTTTGCCTGGCTGCTCTGGCTGATCGTCCACATCTATTATCTAACCGGATTCAAAAACAGATTGTTCGTTATTATGAACTGGGCTTTGTCATTTTTGACATTTCGGCGGGGAGCACGGCTGATTGTTTCCAAGGAGTGGCGCTTTTACGAGAGACCGGATGACGACGGCTAGATTGCCGGCGAAGACCCACCGCGACCGTATGGCTACTAACTGATATCCTGAAGCACCGACGGCTATTGGGTGGGTTTTGTCCTTATCAACTCATGTGAATACATGTTTATCTGTTCGTGATCGCGCCGGAAAATTGCCCCGCCGTCTTTCGGGGCTTTGCCCTAACGTTTTATATTGGGGGA
>JBHEOZ010000345.1:0-417 GCA_046260555.1 Desulfurivibrionaceae bacterium | reverse complement strand
ATCTGGGTCGGGAAGGGCATCAGGTGAAGGATTTTGGTACCGACTCCACGGACCCGGTCGATTACCCCCTTTTTATCTATCCCGTAGCCCGGGCGGTAGCCGCGGGCGAGTATGAACGGGGGATAGTTCTAGGAGGCTCAGGAAATGGCGAGGCAATGGTGGCGAACCGGGTCCCCGGGATAAGATGCGCTTTTTGCAACACGGTTGAATTAGCCCGACTGGCCAGGGAGCATAACGATGCGAATCTTATCTCCCTGGGTCAGCGGATTATGCCCTTCGAAACGGCGCTGGCCTGTCTTGAGGTTTTTCTGGAAACCCCCTTTGCCGGCGGCCGTCATCGGAAAAGGATCGAACTGATCGACCGCTAGCGGAAAAGTTGTAACCGATCACGGGATAAGCCACCCAGGATTGTAAATC
>JBHEOZ010000344.1:485-1656 GCA_046260555.1 Desulfurivibrionaceae bacterium | reverse complement strand
GGTGGGCGGCAGCGCGGTGACCGTAATTACCGCCGAGGAAATCGAAAAGAAGCAGCCGGCCACGGTGGCCGAGATGCTCCAGACCGTTCCCGGCCTGGATGTCAGGTCCAACGGCGGCAGGGGGACCAATACCTCGATTCATCTGCGCGGGGCCGACAACAAGAACACCCTGGTCCTCGTCGACGGCATTATGTATAACGATTCTTCCCAGGCCAATCGCGGCGCCAATATCGGCTCCCTGACCATGGACAATGTGGAGCGGATCGAGATCGTTCGCGGCCCGATGAGCGTCCTTTACGGCAGCAACGCCACGGCCGGGGTGGTCAACATCATCACCCGCAAAGGGCGGGGGAAACCGACGGTCAGCGGTGGCGCCGAGGGCGGTTCCTATGAAACCTGGAAGGTTTTCGGCGATTCCTCCGGCGGCATCGGAAAATTCGATTATTCGGTTGCCGCCGCCCATACCGAAAGCGCCGGGTTTTCCATTGCCGATGACGATAACGATCGCATCCCCCACGCCGGGAACACCTCCGAGGACGACGGTTGGGAAAACACCACCCTGTCGACCAGGTTGGGTTTCGCGGTCACTCCCGACTTTAAGATAGATACCGTGATTCGCCATCTCGATTCCACCGTGGAGCTGGACGACCACAACGGTTCATATACCGGCGACCGCTTTGCCGCCTGGTTCGCTCCCACTCCCAATGCTCCGGAACCGGACGGTCTGAAAGAGCGGCGGACCGAAAGCGAGCAACTCTTTGCCCGGATAAATTTTCACAACAGTTTTTTGAACGATCGCCTGAGTTCGGACCTCGCCTTGCAGTCGGCCCGGCAGAATCGGGATTCCTTCGATAACGACGGACTGCCCAGTTACGATTACACCGGAGAAAATCGCGAGGCCACCTGGCAGGGCAGTGTCCGGATGATGGAAAGCAACCTGGTCACGGTCGGGGCGGGGATTATCCGGGAGGAGATGAACAGCGATGCCAACTCCATCATCGATAAAACCGCCGAAACCCTGAGTGTCTGGGGCCAGGATCAGATTATGATCGGCGAGGCGCTCGATATCGTTGCCGGACTCCGCTATGACGACCATGATCGTTTCGGCGGCAAGGCCACTTATCGTCTGGCCCCCGCCTACTATCTAGATGCCACCGCCACCACTTTCAAG
>JBHEOZ010000344.1:0-328 GCA_046260555.1 Desulfurivibrionaceae bacterium | reverse complement strand
ACGGAAACGAAACCCTTGGCGCCGAGGAAAGCGAGGGCTGGGACCTGGGCATCGAGCAACGCCTCATGGCCGGCCGGTTAAGTATTGGGCTTACCTATTTCGCCCTCAATTTCGACGACCGCATCGACTACGACTTCGCCCTCTCCAAATACGCCCAGCAGGATGGCGTTACCCGCACCCGGGGGGTCGAGACGGCGGCGAAGTTCGCGGCCACCGACAGCCTTGATCTGGGCTTGACCTACACCTATACCGACACCGAAGACCCCGACGGCGCTCGTCTGGTCCGCCGGCCCTTGAACAAGGCCTCGATAAACGCGACCTATTATTT
>JBHEOZ010000343.1:694-1701 GCA_046260555.1 Desulfurivibrionaceae bacterium | reverse complement strand
AGCCAGGCGTGATCGCGCCAGTATGTCGCGCGGTCGGGATGAAAGCTCTCGACCACGCGCTCGTCCCCGGCAAGTGCGGTCACCGGCGTCATCGAATGAAGCGGCCCCTCGGTCATGCGCGGATCACCAGCACCGCGACCAGCACCGCCACGGCCACGAGCAGCCCTACGAGAGCCAGAGCGGCGCGGCGCAGGCCGGGCCGCGATGTGCCGGGTCGTCCAGCCGCTTGCGCTGCGCCCCGCGCACCCCCCGAGGGCAGGGCGTCGAAGCTCACCGGCGTCACCTCCTCCTCGAACGACCCGACGAGGCGCAGCGCGCCACCCGGCGTGAGGGTCATCGCCGCGCCGCCAAAGGCCCGGGAGGGCAGGATCAGCACCCGGCCTCCGAGCCCGTCGAGCCGGCCGCGCATCCCCGAAAGCTCCGCATCGGGGATGCCGTGGCCTTCGGCGAGGTACTCCGAGAGCGACATGTCCTGCAGATCCGACAGATCGAAGAGCTCGATCTCTTCGGTGCGCAGATCGCCCCCGGCCCCCAGCGCCGCGAGCACATCCTCGTCCGACAGGGGCGCGTCCGCCGCCTCGAGCACGTCGAAGACGCGGACGACATGCGCCTCCTGCGCGGGGATGTTGAGCCGCGTGCTCATGCCGCCCGCCTGTCGCGCAGACCCTCCGCCAGAAGCTGCATCGCCGCCATGCGCACCGCGACCCCCATCTCCACCTGGTCCTGGATGACCGAGCGGTTGATGTCGTCGGCGATCTCGCCATCGATCTCCACCCCGCGATTCATCGGACCGGGATGCATGACGATGGCATCGGGCGCGGCATGGGCGAATTTCTCGGCATCGAGGCCGAACCGGTGGTAATATTCCCGCTCGCTGGGAATGAATCCGCCATCCATGCGCTCGCGCTGCAGGCGCAGCATCATCACCACGTTGACCCCCGCGAGCCCCTCGGTCATGTCGTCATAGACCTCCACCCCGAAATCGGCGATCGCGGCGGGCATCAGCG
>JBHEOZ010000343.1:242-620 GCA_046260555.1 Desulfurivibrionaceae bacterium | reverse complement strand
CCCCGCGAGCACGTCGCGATGCTTGGCATCGCTGCGGTTGAGCGCGACATATTCCTCGGCCAGATCGAGGATGGCGGTGATCGCGCCCGGCGCGAGCGGCTCGATCCCCAGGAGATGCGCGTGCGGAAAGCTCATGCCGGCCTCGGTGGTTGCTCGCACATCTATATGAGCCCGCGCGTTCCGGGGCAAGGCGCCGCGCGTGGCCGCGGACCCGCGCGGCGCCTTGGCCCGGGCCCCCTTCCCTGCCGCGCGCGGGGGGGGTAGCGTTGGGGCCATGGAATCGACCCTGACACCGGAGGCGGCACTGGCGCAGCTCGCCTGGCAGATCGAGCTCGGCGCGACCGAGGCCATCGGCGACGCGCCGGTGGACCGCTACGC
>JBHEOZ010000343.1:0-232 GCA_046260555.1 Desulfurivibrionaceae bacterium | reverse complement strand
CGGGAATGCGCGATGTCGCCGCAGATCGCGATGTTGAGCCGGTGCAGCCGCCCCTTGGCGCGGCGGATGGTCAGCGCGTCCAGCAGCGCCTGTGTGGGGTGCTCGTGGCGCCCGTCGCCGGCGTTGATCACCGCGCAGCGCACCTTTTGCGCCAGCAGGTCCACCGCGCCGGAATGCGGATGGCGCACCACCAGCAGGTCGGGATGCATGGCGTTGAGCGTCAGCGCGGTGT
>JBHEOZ010000342.1:0-1702 GCA_046260555.1 Desulfurivibrionaceae bacterium | reverse complement strand
TTTTTTGTTCATGAACGGCATAAGGGGCCGTAAAGAAATGGATAAAAAGTTCAGGTTATTTCTTAACGGCCCCTAAATCAAGAACCAACCTGGATAGCCGGATCAGCAATGCTTGCGGGCGATCTTTTCAAACATCATCACCAGCCCCACGGCAAGGCCATAGATCGACCTGATCTCCAGATGATCGCCTGCCGTCGAATCGAAGAAGATATTGAGGTCGGACTCCATATCGTCTTCGGCCTTCCAGTAACAGATTAAAACCGGCAGTTTGGGCAAGGGATACAGCACCACCGAGATATCTGCGGAAAACCCCGGCTCCTGCCGCTGGCCGCTGAAGAGATCGATCAGTAGTTCCAGCAGATCGGTATGCGCGTCGACCAGCTTTTTTAAACCCTGTTCTCCTTTACTGGCAAAAAGCGGCGCCATCGGCGCCCCGTCCCGCAGCTCGCGAAACGGCACCCAGTCACCGGCGGGGTCGGTCCCTTCGCTTTCGACGATATAACTCAAGAGGGGAATGGTCAGACCTGAATGGGTATGACATTCGGAGGAGACTTTACCCTGTTGATCGATCAGGAAGCTCTTGCCCAGGGACTTGATCCTCAAACAGTCCCCGGTCATGTCGCCCCCGAGTTTTCCGGCGATGGCGGCCAGGTCGAACCCCGCCACCTTATTCTGCAACTCCCTGACTTTTTCCTGGCGTTTAAGTTCATCGGGGTCGCACATCCCGGAATCGGCGCCGAATTTAGCCGCCACGGATGTTTCCAGATACGGACAGTCAGTCGCCTTTTTTTCACCCTTGACCACGGCGGCGGCAAAAGCAAGACAGGATGGCAGATAGCAGCGCCCGCAATTAGTCTTGGGCAGCAATGAGTATATTTCCAGCGGATTTCTTACCTGCGCCATGGATTTATGCCTGGTGAATACGGTAATAAAGTTAGTTTGCGCCTATTCATAAACGGCCATTCCCCGATAACTTCAACGCTTCGGAACAGAGTCGGAAAGCCTTGAAAATCCAAATTGAAGGGCATTGCTTCCAGTTCTTGACATGGGAGCTCCGGCTTCGATCAATTACTTACAATTTTTAAGACTAAGCATGATAAAGGGCCAGGGAAAGTTTTTCACTCAACTTTCCGGCTTGTCTGATGGTATTGGTTTGCTGTCATAAAACGAATCTGAGTCATAGTGGCATTCCATGATGAGGAGCCAGGAGCCAAAATGACTGATTTAAAAGCTTTTCTCCCGGCTTCCGGCTTCCGGTGTCCGGCTTCCGGTGTCCGGCTTCCGGCTTCCGGCTTCCGGCTCCTGGCTCCTGGCTCCTGGCTCCTGGCTCCTGTCTTCTGTCTTCTGTCTTCTGTCTTCTGTCACAGACTCAGAAGATAATAAAGAAGAGGCAGGGTAACGAAACTTAAAATAATCCCCAACCCGACGAGGGCCGCGGTTAAAGAGGGGGCCAGCCCGGCCAGAATGGCGAGGGCGCCGGCCGAAACCATCGGCGGCATCCCGGCCTCGAAGATCGCAACATCAACGGCCTCGCCGCTCAGACCCAGAAAACGGCTGCCGGCCAAGGCAATCAACGGTGCCGCCACCAGTTTCAAAAAGAGCCCCCAGCCAAGAGGAGCGAGGGCCTCCCGGCTGATCTTGACGGTCAACTGGAAACCGACCGCGATCATCACTACCGGAACCAGAGTGCCGGCCAGGGATT
>JBHEOZ010000341.1:0-1705 GCA_046260555.1 Desulfurivibrionaceae bacterium | reverse complement strand
GATCAAAGGTCATCATGCCGTTCTGGGTGCTGTCCTCAATAACATCATAGAAGGTTTTCTCTTCGCTTTCCCCGTTAAGGATCAACTCCTTGATGCGCAGACTGGTGCGAAGGATTTCAAGGGCCGCGATCCGGCCGCCGCCTACTTTCGGCAGCAGTCGCTGGCAGATAATCCACTTGATCGTATCGGCCAGTCGATTGCGGACCTGGACCTGCTCCTCAAGATCGAACATGCCCACTATCCGGTTGATGGTTTGGCCGGCGTCAACGGTATGCAGGGTGCTCATCACCACGTGCCCGGTTTCGGCGGCGGTCATGCCGATCTCCATGGTTTCCAGATCCCGCATCTCGCCGACCATAATGATTTTGGGGGCCTGGCGCAGGGCGGCCCTCAAGCCGGATGCGAAAGAGTCGAAATCGGCGCCCAACTCACGCTGGTTGATGGTAGCCATTTTGTGTTCATGGGCATATTCGATGGGATCTTCCAGGGTAACCACGTGGACGGGCTGGGAACGGTTGACCTCGTCGATAATCGCCGCAAGGGTCGTCGACTTACCGGTGCCGGTGGCGCCGGTCACCAGAATCAGGCCATTCTTTTCTCTGGAGATGTTGTTGAGAACCTCGGGCAGGCCGAGTTGTTCCACGGTCGGGATCGTGGTTTCCAGCTTTCTCAGCACGGTTGAAATGTTGCGCCGCCCCGAAAAGATATTGACCCGGAACCGCATATCCTCCCCAAGACGATAGGAGAGATCGGCGGAGCCGGACTTGACCAGATCGGTCAGCAACCTCTGATCTTTATTGATCAGGGTCAGGGCAAAAACCTCGGCCTGGAAGGGGCTCAGCCTGTTAACCGCCGGCTTGACCGCCACCGGCTGCATCACCCCGGAAGCCTCTACTTGCAGGGGCTTCCCCGCCGTGATATTGAGATCGGAAACATGGTCGTACGAATTAAGCATGGTTCTGACCCAGTAATCTATATCAGGCTGTTTCATGATCTTTCCCTTTATCTTTGATAAATTCGCAAAAAGTCTCGGGATGGCTTAGCAAAAAGTTTGATACACCGGGAGTGGTGCCTTTTATGTGACCGAGGCCATACATGCGGGATGCCGAATAACCGTGACCAATGATGGCGAAAATCTTACAGATAGAGGTTCGAATTGACAACTATTTCTTTCCGACCAGAAAATAAAGTTTACCGCCGTTTTTCGTGCCCGTTCCCCCGCCCCCAGGAAGAGATCAAGCCGTCCGGCGCCCGTGATGGCCGAACCGCTGTCCTGATTTATCACGAACCTGAGCAACGGCGCCCAACCTATAATATCGTTTTCTCCATTAAAGATCGGTTTCCTGGTCTGAAGAAAGCCGAGTCCGCCCGGCGGGAAACAGTCTTGATCGAGGGCAACGGAACGGCCGGCGGTCAGGGGCACGCCCAGGCTTCCCAGCGGCCCGTCATCCCGGCTGTTGCCCCAGCGGAAGAAGATGAAGGATTGATTATGCTGCAGAATGCTCTTGATTTCCAAGGGATGGGCTTTCAGATAATCAACGATGGTAGGCAAGGTGACCGCGTCGAGCGCCATCCTGCCCTGCTCGACCAGCAATCTGCCGACGCTCCGGTACGGCCGACCGTTCTTGGCGGCAAACTGAATGCGGCGGACCGTGCCGTCCCGCAAGCGGATCCGGCCCGAGCCCTGAACATGGAGGATAAAGGC
>JBHEOZ010000340.1:1462-1713 GCA_046260555.1 Desulfurivibrionaceae bacterium | reverse complement strand
GCCAGGCGGCGCTGGTAATCAGTAATGACGAACCGATCGTCAGCCTGGGAGACGGGGTTCATTGGGAGATCGACAACTCATATCTTGAGGAGCGGTTAAACGATATCCCCTCCCTGGCCAGGGAGGTCGGCGTCGAAGTCTATAAAGAAGACGATGTCCAGCAGGGTTATCGCTTGATTTCGGCGCGGGGCAGTAGTTTGTTGCGGGAACTCGGCCTGCAGCCGGGCGATGTTCTTCATGAGGTGAACGGG
>JBHEOZ010000340.1:0-1452 GCA_046260555.1 Desulfurivibrionaceae bacterium | reverse complement strand
ATCCAGGGCGGCCTCTCGGCCTATCAGAGGATCCGCGATGCCGATCAAATACGGGTCGTGATCAGTCGGAACGGCCGGCGCGAAACCCGGATGTATGATGTTAATAACGGCGGCTGAAATGATGATAAGTTCGCCACAATTCAACAGGTCATTGTCAGCGCGGCGAAGCAATCCGGAAGTGATTTTCTCCCGTGATCAGATACGTTAATACAGCGAAAGGAAAAGGGTTTGCATTCATGGTAAATTTTGACAAAATCAGCAAGTTCTCTGTGTGGTTATTCCTGGCCGGGTTCCTGGTTGTAAGCGCCGGTCCGGTCATGGCTGCTGAAACCGACCCCGCTGCCGAAACCGATCCCCCCGCCGAAATCGAACCCGCTGACAACAAGATCACCATAAACTTCAAGGAAGTCGATATCGGTACGGTGATCAGCAGCGTCGCCCGGATCACCGGTCGGACCTTTATCGTCGATCCGAGGGTTAAGGGGAATGTGACGATCATGGCCTCGGAGGATGTTTCGGAAGATGAGCTGTATTCCATTTTCCTGTCGATTCTGCAGGTCCATGAATTTGCCGCCCTGGAAGAGGAAGGGGTTGTCAAAATCGTTCCTTTGGCGAGGGCTAAGCATGATTCATCCGACGTCGATGTCGCCGGCGATCCTGTCGGCACACGTCCGGCCGATAGTCTGGTCACCAGGCTTGTCAGGCTGGAATACGTGCCGGTCAACCAGTTGATCGCCATCCTGCGGCCGCTGGTTCCATCCAAGAGCTATCTGGCCGCCCAGGTCGAAAGTAATATGCTGATAATTTCCGATCGGGCCGGCAACGTCGAACGCCTGATGAAAATTATCGAGCAGATAGACCAACCCAGTTCGGGAGAGATCCAGATCATCAAACTTGAGCATGCCGACGCCCGGGACGTAGTTCAGGTCGTCGAGGGGCTGACCGACAAGAGCCGGGCCCGGGGGGGCAACCGCCAGGAGATTCGCCTGATCTCCGACAGCCGGACCAACAGCGTCCTCTTGAGCGGCCCGGACGACGAGATCCTGCGGCTGAAGACCATGGTCTCCTATCTCGATACTCCGATCGAAGCTTCCGGAGCTACCCAGGTTGTATTTCTCAGATATGCCAAGGCCGTGGATCTGCTGCCGATTCTGCGGGGGGGCAATTTCGGCGGTGTTGCGGACCAGCAAGGTGCGCAGGCGAGACCCGCGGGTAATAGCAATAGGGACGATTTAAACGTCCAGGCTGACGAATCGACCAATGCCCTGATCATCACAGCTTCTCCCGCCGTGACCAAAAATCTGCTGTCGGTTATCCGGAAGCTGGATATCAGGCGGCCCCAGGTGATGATTGAGGCGGTAATCGCCGAGGTTTCCACCGGGGCGGGGGCTGAGTTAGGCGTCCAGTGGCGGGCCACCGATGTGACTTCCGCTAGTGATGACGGGGTTATCG
>JBHEOZ010000034.1:6700-11976 GCA_046260555.1 Desulfurivibrionaceae bacterium | reverse complement strand
CCGTTATCGAACGTCTTGGGGGGTGGAAATTCTCCCGTCGCGATCACGGCTGGAGATAAACAGGAAATTACCGGCAAGGGCAAACAGCCCGGTAGCCGTCACGGTTTAAGATTAGATACTGCACGACAGGTCCGGGCCGCCGGTCAGTCCAGTTCCAGATGCTGGTCGCCGTTTTCCTTGAGTTTCGATAAGCCGGCATTGTCGAGGAAGCCGGCCAGCTGATCCTCGGAATGTTCGTCGAGGTATTTTTTTGAAAAGGTGATGACCTTGGCGCCGTTCCGGTAGTCGAAGCCGATCCTTATCCCGCAGGAGGCCGGATATCTTGAGATCTTCAGGAACCTGATCCGCTGGGGGTTAAATATCTCCCGCACCTTGTCGCATATTTCGTCCACTTTGCTTTGCCTGCTCATTTTCCGCCTCTTTTCAGATAGTTAAAAAAGCATTATGCCAGATATTGTCTTTATTTTGAAGGAAAAAAAGAAAAATCAGGGTCAGGTGGCTGGCGAGTTCTCTTTCCGGCTTGCGGATCCGGGGATGAATTGTGCTATTCTGGGGAAAGAAAATCCTGAATCGGAGAAGAGTGAAAAAGGAGAAGATATGATCCAGTTTCAGATCAACGAGGGGCGCTGCATTCAATGCGGCGAGTGCGCCACGGATTGCCCGGGCGGGGTGATTGTCCTGGACGACTATCCGAGGATCACCGATGAAGATGGCTGTATCCGCTGTCAGCACTGTCTGGCGATCTGCCCGACCGGGGCGGTCTCGATTCTCGGCCGGGATCCCGACGCCAGCGTTGACCTCGAAAACAATCTGCCGGAACCGCAAGAACTGGAGACCCTGATCAAGGGGCGGCGCACGGTTCGGCGCTATACCGGCAAGGATCTTGCCCCGGAACTTATCGATGAGTTGCTGGCCGTTGCCTGCCACGCTCCCACCGGGGTTAACAGCGAGTCCGTGCTTTTTACCGTGGTCAGGGAGGGAGCGGTCATGGACCGGCTGCGACGCGAGGTGATGGACAAACTGGCAACGCTGGAGGACAAAGGGCTGCTGCCCGAGGGGGTTATCGTCCAGTATCTCGGTACGGCGCTCAAGGTTTGGCGGGAGGAGGGCCGGGATGTGATCTTCCGAGGCGCGCCCCATCTGCTCCTGACCAGCGCTCCCCGCGATGCGCCCTGTCCGGTCCAGGACAGCCATATAGCCCTGACCACCTTCCAGCTGATGGCCGAGGCCCGTGGAGTCGGAACGGTCTGGGACGGGATGTTCATGATGGTCCTTGCCGTCTGCCCCGAACTGACCGGCCGGCTGAACATCCCCGAGAGCCATCAGCTTGGTTACGCCATGGCCTTCGGGGAACCGGCGGTGACCTATCACCGCACCGTGCAGCGCGGTCCGGCCGTGGTCAATGTGGTTGCCTGAAAGTGAAAATCAGAAATAACGGGCGCCCGGCTTTCTCCGGGAAACGATCTGGGGGCAGGAAAACGGCAAGCCTCACCCCGGCCCGCCTGGCAATAATCATGGTACTGACCATCCTGCTGCCGGGGCCGGCGCCGGCCGACGACGGCGGTTTCAGCTCGCCGGACCGGCTCGGGGCGGGGCTGACCTTCGGCCATAGCTACGATTCGTCGCGCACCTTCGGTTTTTTTCAGGTCAACGGCCTTTTCCAGTATGATTACGACGATATCTGGCCGCATCCGGCTCCCGACCCGCTTTTTTTCAAGGTGGAGGGCAGCCTGGGAGTGGCCGATTACGAGGGCGAGATCCGGCTGTTCAGTTCGGCCAATATCCTGGCCCAATATTATCTGGCCGAAGCTTCGGCCCGGTGGCGGCCCTATGTCGAGGCGGGAATCGGCCTGATCTACTCCGATTTTCAGGCCGAGGGCCAGGGTCTGCGGGTAAACTTCAATCCCCAAGCCGGGGTCGGCTACGACTTTATGAGCGGCACCACCACCATCTGGTATGGCAATATCCGCCTCCATCACCTCTCAAACGGGAACCTTCACGACGATAACCGGGGGACCAACTCGGTCCTGATCCAGATTGGCAGATACTTCTGATTCAAGTTTGATGGCGTCGCAAAAACTCCGATCTACTGCGTCGTAGCGCACCCCAAGGGCACTTCCTACGGGGCGCATTTTTGTTCGTTCGGCATACCATATGTATGGCCTCACTCTCAAAAATACACTACTCCTTGCACCCCAAGGGCACTTCCTTCGGGGCGTATATCGAAGTTTTTGCTTAGCCATCCCGAGACTTTATATCAGTTCCTGGATCCGGGCGTGTTCGAGAACGGTTCGGGTGTCGGAAGGTTAAAATCCCGGGATGGTGGAAAAACATCCCGGGCAGGTGGTCGAGGGGGGGCTCAGCTCAAAGGGTTCAACCGTTTGTGCCAGACGTTCATGCTTTCCAGGCGGCCGCAGATCTGGGTATTGTTGACCAGAGTGCCGCCGTAGATGTAACCGGCATTGGCAAAGGTCTTGTTGATCCCGATTGATTTAGCCCTGGCTATGGTGTAGGCCACGGTGATTCCCCGCCACCCCATGTCCGCTTCCATCACCTCAAGCAGTTGCCGGGCCAGGCCCTGCCGCCGATGGGAAGGGGCGGTGACGAAGTCGGTCATCTCGACATTGCTCTCGACCGGATCCTGTTCGGCCGAGGCCAGGGCCACCAGCTGGCCGCTCCGGCTCCAGACTCCGTAGTAGACGACATCCTCGGCCATGGTCCGCTCGATATAGTCGGGATCATGGACCGGGAAGGGATAACTGGCAAAGATCTCCCCGAACAGCCCGGCCATTTCCGCGCACTCTTCCGGTCGGCATTGCCTGATCTCGTATTTATCGGCAGCTTCGGGCCGGGACTCGTTGTCCTGCCGGCGGGCCAGACCGATCACCTTGGTGATCTTGTCCTGATCGGGCTCGACGGCCCGGTTCCGGTCATGATACTTGCCCATGAAGTGGCAATCCTCCCTGCCTCCGAAAAAAAAGGGAACCAGGGCTTCGGAGGTGTAGCCGTTCTCGGCGAAGGCGGTCATCCAGTGGACCGGAACCTTGGCGAAGATCTTGCCGTAGCCGTTTTCGGCCGCCAGCTCGTCGATTTGGCCGAGCAGCTCCGGCATATCTTCGTCGGCCAGCTTGATCAGATAGACCCGGTCGTTGTCCTTGCCCTGCTGCATGGTGGAGCGGCCGATTGTAGTGAGTTGATCAGCCATCGTCCCTTCTTCGGAAGCGCAGGTTGTCTTCCGGGATCAGGGTGGTGGTCTTTTTGTAGTCGGCCAGCAGCCGCGAGATCCCCACCACCCTGCTTTCGTCGCAGTCGTTGTCGAGCGCCAGGTTCAGGTGGCATTCCGAACATTCCCGGTCGCAGAAGAAGGGGCGGTAGGAGTCCGGCTCCTTGTAGGTGGATATCACCCCTTCGTAGTTTCGCAGCACCACCTTGTTGGTCGACCAGGAGATCAGGTAGTTGGGCATTACCGGGATCTTGCCGCCGCCGCCGGGGGCGTCGATCACGTAGGTCGGCACCGAGAAGCCGCTGGTGTGGCCGATCAGGCTTTCGATGATCTCGATGCCCTTGCCGACCGGGGTGCGGAAATGGTCCAAGCCCTCCGAGAGATCGCACTGGTAGAGGTAATAGGGCCGGACCCGGTTCTTGACCAGCTTGTGGACCAGATCCTTGTATATCCTCGGGCAGTCGTTGACCCCGGCCAACAGGACCGACTGGTTGCCCAGGGGTACGCCGGCGTCGGCCAGCATTTGCAGGGCGCGGGCCGAGCGGTTCGTGATCTCCCGGGGGTGGTTGAAGTGGGTGTTGATCCAGACCGGATGATGCCTGGCGATCACCTTGACCAGATTGGCGGTGATCCGCTGGGGCAGGACCACCGGGGTTCTGGTCCCGATCCTGATCACTTCGACGTGATCGATCTTGCGGAGCTCGGTGAGCAGCCAGTCGAGAAGATCGTCGGAGAGCAGGAAGGGGTCGCCGCCGGAGAGCAGGACGTCGCGGATCACCGGGGTCTCCCGGATATAATCGATCCCGGCCTGCATGGTCTTCCGGTCGGGAATCGAGTCGACATCGCCGACCTTGCGTTTTCTGGTGCAGTGGCGGCAGTACATCGAGCAGAGATTCGAGACGTGGAACAGGACCCGGTCCGGATAGCGATGGGTGAGGCCCGGCACCGGGCTGTCCTTGTCCTCGGAGAGGGGGTCGGCCTTTTCGTGCCTGGAAACGCACAGTTCGTTCGGATCGGGCACCGACTGCCGGAAGACCGGGTCGTTTTCGAAATCATCCCGGTCGATCAGGCTGAAGTAGTAAGGGGTGATCGCGACCGGGAATTTGGCGACGGTCTCCTGGAGCCGCGCCTTTTTGGCGGGGGAGAACTTCTTGTCGAGAAGCCGCTCGACGGTGTCGATATCCCTGATCGAGTGGCGCAGATGCCAGCGCCAGTCTTCCCAGTTTTTGTCGGGAACCTCGCTGCGGTCCACCGAGGCGGTGGTTTGGGGTTGAGTGGTATTGAGGTTGATCGCCGGTTCGTCACTATATAACATGGAAACCCTTTCACGTTGGCAGAGCCGGTGCCGAGTTTAATATAATTGCCTGAATCTAAAGGTGCTGACAATATCGTTTGGATAAAAACCGGACTGCGCAGGATTAGCAGTAAATGCTTAAATGAATTTGTACTTTGCGTACTTTGATCTCTAACTATACCTGATTATGTCGAAAAATGCAAATCACCCTGCGGCGCCGGGCTTAACGGACCATCAAACAACCATCGAGAACGGCTAAAGCATCGCGCGATCTCTCCCCGGGCTTTTCGCGAACTTATCACGCGAGCGCAGGCAAAATTCCAAAGCGAGCAGCCAGGTCGGCGACTGCCGTAACACCACGGTTGCGGATGGGGAATCGCCCTGTTTTTTTCGGAATTTCTTGACTTCGGCGCCTCTCAAATCTGATGATATCAGAAAAGATGGCGGCAGGTTAATCCTGAATCCTTGAATGCTCGAGGTCGGTGCAGATGCAAGGAGACGGCGATTTTGATCATAGCGATCGTAAAGCATCGCGTTGCCGTCACGGCTGATAATTAAGGGCTTCAGGATTCTAATCAGGGAGAGATCTTATGGCAAAAGTGGCAATTATCATCGCGGATCAGTTTGAAGATTCCGAATATGTTGAACCGGCTGCGGCATTCAGGGCGGCCGGCCATCAGCTGGTCCATGTCGGCCTGCGGGCCGGAGAGACCGTCAGAGGCAAGAAAAAGGGAACTGAAGTGACGGTCGAGCAGGCGG
>JBHEOZ010000034.1:0-6636 GCA_046260555.1 Desulfurivibrionaceae bacterium | reverse complement strand
TTCGGCGGACGATTTTGACGCCCTCCTTATTCCCGGGGGCCATTCCCCCGACAACCTGCGGGCCGATCCCCGGGCGGTCGCTTTCGTCAAAGGGTTCATGACCCGGATTAAACCGGTTTTTTCGATCTGCCACGGCCCGCAGCTTTTGATCACGGCCCGGGTTCTCGAGGGGCGGAAAGTGACGGGCTGGAAATCGATCGTCGAGGATATCAAGTACGCCGGCGGCGAATATCTCGATCAGGAGGTGGTAATCGACAACAATCTGGTCTCCAGCCGGAGCCCGGCTGACCTGCCGGCCTTTATCGAAGCGAGTCTGGCGAAGCTGGCCCGGGAACCCACGGAATAAAGGAGTCAGAAGCTGGGAGAAAAGCTTTAAAATCACTCCTTCTTATTTTCGGATCCTGACTCCTGGCTTCTTTGCGGTTGAAAGGCAAATGGATGGTTTTGTAATGGAGGTAGGATTATGCGGAAGAGTGTTTTGATACTGCTCCTGATTTTCGGGTGCTGTCTGTTGCCGGTCCAGGTTCGGGCCGGATTCGACAAGGATGTGATTGCCACCGCCGGCGGCGATCTTGAGATCACTTTTATCGGCCATGCTTCCCTGATGCTGACCTATAAAGACAAGGTCATTCAGATCGATCCGTCGAGCCGTGAAGCCGATTACACGAAATTTCCCCCGGCTGACCTCATCCTCCTGACCCACCACCACTCCGACCATCTCGATCCGGCCGCCCTGGCCAAGGTGCGGACCGAAAAAAGCGAGCTCGTCTTAACCGAGCTCTGCGCCGGGGAGGTGGAAGGCGGCCTGGTCATGAAAAACGGCGATGAGAGAACGGTCATGGGGGTCGGAATCAGGGCGGTGCTTATAACCTGGTCCACAGGCGCGATAACGGCCAGGTTTTTCATCCCCGAGGGGAGGGCAACGGCTATGTGTTGACCTTTGCCGACCAGAAAGTCTATATTGCCGGTGATTCGGAGAATACCCCGGAGATGAAGGCTCTGGAGGATATAGATTACGCCTTCCTGCCGATGAACCTGCCCTATACCATGACCCCGGAAATGGTGGCCGACGCGGCCCGGGCCTTTAAGCCGAAGGTTCTCTATCCTTATCATTACGGGACCACCGAGGTCGGGCGGTTGCTTGCGTTATTGCGGGACAGACCCGAAATCGAGGTGAGGGTCCGGAAGATGTAGGGGGGCGGTGAGTTTTGCCGCCGGTTCGATGTGCTTGCGGTGCCATCAATTCATTGGAAATCAGATAATAATCGCCTCAAGGTAATAGATTTATGACGAAACTTCCCACAGTCACTTTGGACAAGTGGCAGCGGCTGACCTTTGCCGGCCAACCCGTTTATCTTCATCCGGACAAGCCCGACTGGTTCGTTCCCGGCGCCGAGGCGGATCTGCTCCTGCAAAATATTGCCGCCGAACCGCCGGCCTGTCTGCGGCGGCAACAGGTCCGCAACCAGATCGACGGGGGCGACCCTCCCGATTACCAGGGCAGGGGGGCATATCTCTCCCTGAAAGATCTGCGGGAATGCTGGTTCCATCTGACCTCGAAGTGCAATCTGGCCTGCGGCCACTGCCTCTTTTCTTCTTCTCCGGAAACGAGCGAGACCCTCTCGCCGGAGCTTTTAGCTAAAGGTCTGGCGGAGGCCAGGGCGCTGGGCAGCAACCTGTTTTACTTCACCGGCGGCGAACCGTTTGTCTATCCCGACTTCCCCGCCATAATCGCCAGCCTTCTAACGGACCCCGAAGTTCATGCGGTTATTCTTACCAACGGCCTGTTGCTGGACCAGTATCTGGATCAGCTGGACGCCCTGCCCAAAGAGCGCCTGCATCTGCAGATCAGCCTCGACGGCATGGAGGAGCATCACAACTCCCTGCGGGGGGCGGGAGCTTTTGCGCGTCTGATGGCCATCCTCGATCTTCTGGCCGAGCGGGGCTTTCTGCTCACCCTGGCGGTGACGGTCAACAAAATTAATTTTTCCGACCTGGCGGCAATCACCGAACTTGCCGCCCGCAAGAAGGTGAAAAACCTCCATTTTCTCTGGCACTTTGTCAGGGGCAAGGGGGCGGCCGAGCAGTTTGTCGGACCGGCGGAGATTTTTCCGGAACTGGTCAAGGCTCAGCAGGCCGCCGAGGAGCACGGGGTGACCATCGATAATATCGAGGCGATCCGTAACCAGGTCTTCAGTGCGCCGGGGACCAGGTTCGACCTCAGCAATACGGGCTGGCAGTCTCTGGCGGTCGGGCCGGACGGCAGGGTCTACCCATCGCCCGCCCTAGTTGGCATTGAGGAACTCGCGGCCGGAGCGCTGGCGGACGGCCTCGAGAAAGTCTGGCGGCAGAGCCCGGTTCTGGAGAGGATCAGGCAGGCATCCCTTCTGGATTCGCCGGAAAGCGGGCAGCGGCCGTTGCGGTTCCTTACCGGCGGCGGCGATCTTGACCACAGCTATCTGGCCGGCGGCGAGTTTGCCGGCCACGATCCCTACCTCGATCTTTATGAATTAGTGGCCCTTTGGCTGATAACCGACCGGGCCGAGAGCTACCCCCTGCGCGATCCGGCTGAAATCCGGCTCCGGATGGGGGACATCCGCCATGACTGTCCGGACGGCGGCGATATCTCCTTGACCCACTGCAATTGCGTGATTTCCATTTCGGCCGGGGACGGCCATCAGTCGGTTCGGGAGTTTTACGGGGCGGCGGCGCAGCGGACCAATAGCGAGATCACCAACCCCTTCGGGCCGGCGGACGATGCCCTGGCCTTCATTCCCCTTGAGTCGACCAGCAGGTCTTACGGCTGCGGCAGCCCGGTCAACGATGCCGGGCTCCGTCCGGGGGAGACCGTGGTGGATCTGGGCAGCGGCAGCGGGGTCGAATGTTTTATCGCCGCCGAAAAGGTCGGGCCCGGCGGCAGGGTAATCGGGATCGATATGACCGCCGAGATGCTGGCCCTGGCCCGGGAGTCGCAGCAAGCGGTCGCCGCGAGGCTTGGTTACGATAATCTGGAATTCCGGCACGGTTATCTGGAAGATATTCCTCTGGAGGACTCTTCCGCCCATGTCGTGATCTCGAACTGTGTGATTAATCTCAGTCCCGACAAGCGCCGGACCCTGCACGAGATCTTCCGGGTCTTGAAGCCCGGCGGCCGGCTGGTCGTTGCGGATGTGGTCACCGATCAGCAGATCCCGGCCACGATCAGAAACAGCGAGAAACTGCGGGGCGAATGTCTGGGCGGCGCTCTCCAGCAGGAACATCTGCTGGCCATGCTCCGGGGCGCCGGTTTTCGGGGAGCCGAACTGGTCAAGCGCTTCCCCTACCGCCTGGAGGAAGGCACCCAGTTCTATTCGCTCACCTTCAGCTGCCTGAAGCCGGCGGAAGCCGATGAGGTCTCCGTGGTTTACCGCGGCCCGGCGGAGGTGGTGATGGTCGATGGGGTCATCCTGTTCAAGGGGAGAACAGGCTGCCTGCGCCGCGATGCGGCCGAGCGCTTGGGTGAGGCGGTATTTATAATCGACGATCAGGGCGAGGTCATTAATATGGAGGCGCGGGATTCATGCTGCAACCCTCTTCCTGCCCCCACCGCGGAGAAATCCGCCTCCGGCTGTTGCGGGCAGCCGCCCCTGGTTGACTTGGGCCGGATCAAGTGATCACGGCCGGATAGACAAGAAATTACCGGTTGATGCAAATCAGGCGGCCAGAACCCTGGTGTTGCACAGCCGGTCGTAAAGGGTCCGGCGCTTGGAATCGAAGATGGCCGGGGCGTAAACCAGACCGAGGGTAACCAGAACCGCGATGGCGATGCTGTTCGTCCATGGATTTGCCGGAAGCATAATGCCGAGGATCCAGAAGGCCGCCACGATCAGAAAACCCATGATTCCCAGTCCGGCGATATATTCACCGCAGTACCGTCCGAAGGCGTGAAGATAACCGATCTTGTTGCCGGGCGGGTTGGAGATTTTCAGCTTGAGGACCATTTTGCCGGGGGTCGCCCCGAACTTGCCGACAAACCAGGTGACATAGAAGACGCCCAGCAGCATATTTAGTGTCAGGGTAGCCATGAAGACCGGAGTCAGGGCGTTGGCCGCATAGGAGTCCGGAAAGAGCTTTCGGCTCAGCCCCTCGATCATCCCGGCCAAGGCCAGCATGAATAAAAGATCGATGATCTTGGCTACGAACCTGTTCGGAAGTCTGCCGTATTTGAGCCTGGTTTCGGGCAGGGCTTGCCGGGGCCCTTCGAACTTGCAGTTCTCGCAAACCTTTTCTTCAGCAGCGCCGGTTAACGGGGTCGGCGTGTAGTCATTGCCGCATTCGCCGCATTTTTCCCGTCCGGTAAGGGAATCGGACGACATATTGACTTCGGATAAGGGTTGCCAGTCGGTCATCCCCTTGCTCCAGATCAGGGTGTCGGCACTAATGATCCTGTCGGCAACCAGCTGGTTAAGCTGCTCCCGGCTGACCGGTCCCGTTTTGCTGTTGCCTTCGGCGTAGTACCATATTCCGGCGGCGGGCAAGCTGACTTCGGCCAGGGGCTGCCAGTCTTTCATGCCTTTGCGCCAGACCAGGGTTTCCGGAACGATGTCGCCGGCGGCAAGCAACCGTTCAAATTCCTGTTGTTTGATGGGACCTTTCTTTAGGTCCCCTTCAGCGTAATACCAATTCCCTTTCTGGCTGGTTTCGGCTACGAAGCTGAAGCCGCATTTAGGGCAGCGAACCTGGTTGCCGGCGAGTTGATCGGCGAGCTTGCCGACACTGTTGCATTTCGGGCATTTGGCGATCATCTTCATCTCCGGAAGCTTTTTTTCTGGCTGGTATTTATACTATGAAGCAGGAGTTTGATAAGATAGCACGATTTTTAAGAGTGTCATGAAAATTTGTGCAAAGGGAGAAAAAAATTTAATCCGGCTGATTTTGCCGGGGAATGTGGATCTTGCTGCCGGGCTTGCCCATTTTTTGTTTTCCCGACGCCATTATGATCATAATTTAAGGAGAAGGGATGCCCGAATTACCGGAAGTCGAAGTTATCTGCCGCGGCCTGGCCCCGTTGCTCGAAGGGCGCCGCCTGGAAAGGGTTTTCTTCAATAAACAGAAGTTGCGGCTGCCGCGGCCGACCGCGGAGGCGCTGCTGAAGCTGGTTGAGGGCCGAAAAATCTCTTCGGTGCGGAGAAGGGCCAAGTACATCGTTATAGGTCTGGATAATTCGGCGAGCATAATCATCCATCTCGGCATGACCGGCCGGCTCGGGATTTTTCCGGCGGGGACTCCGTTAGCGAAACATGACCACGGCCGCTGGCTCCTCGACAATCAAATGGAATTGCGCTTCAACGATACCCGGCGCTTCGGTTCGGTGCAGGTAGTAAAAAACGATGCCGACCTTGAGGCCTTATTCGCCAACCAGGGGCCCGATCCCTTCCAGCCTGGCTTTTCCGCCGAGTATCTTGCCGAAAAGGCACGGGGAAGGGTGCTGCCGGTTAAGAACTTCCTGATGGACAATCGGATCGTTACCGGGATCGGCAACATCTATGCCTGCGAAACCCTTTTTGCCGCCAATATCAATCCGAAAAGCCCGGCCGGAGAGCTTAAGCTCGAAGAGTGGCGGACCATCGTCCAAAAAAGCCGGGAGATCCTCGAAGAGGCCATCGCCTGCGGCGGCAGTTCGATTTCCGATTACGTCAACAGCAGCGGCGAAAAAGGCTACTTCCAGGTGAGACTGAGAGTTTACGGCCGTCTGGGAGAGCCGTGCCGGAGCTGCGGCAAACCGGTCGAGAAATGCATCCTCGGCGGGCGGGCGAGCTTCTTCTGCCCCCGCTGCCAGCCGGAAAAGGGATGAGGCGGCAGCTTCGATCGGTTCGCAAAAAAGTTAAAGCTGAGTTGAGTCCCGCAAGGCGGGACTCGTACAAAGTTTATGCCGTGGGTGTACAAAAATGGGGATGGCTAAGCAAAGGTCGCCGGGATCCGGGGAACATGCGAAAGTCAAGAGCGGATGCGCCTTAGAGGCCCAAGATATTGGGATTTCAGTGTAAAAAAGATTGAAAGAGATATGCCAAATCCTTAAGAGAGTTATCAATCTCTCTGGGGACCATCTTGGCATACATATCTAACAAAATTAACGAGTTTACGGATGAAGAGGGAGTTCCCTCCACCGAGCGTAATCGTTCAGCCATCGTCATGTTTACAGTCTGGAGCTCGTCATAAATCTTTCTTAATCCTACCAGATCCAGGTCGGGCGGTTCGCCGGTCTTGTGTTTGAAATACTGGGCAAGGGAATACATGGACATTGCCCGCATGATCGTTTCATTCTCAGTTGACAGCGGAATATGATAACGGACCATCGGTCTAAAATATATCGTGTGGGGACATCCCGAAGTCGCGAAGAGAAGACCGACAACAGAACTTATCGCTCTTCGGGCGGGAGCAGTCATAAATATTCTCCGGTCGGCTACCGTGGCCTGCACCTCTACCTCATCGCTTGAATCGACATCCCTGAAGCGTTCGAGGACAGGGATGAAGCTTACGGCGGTAGGACAATAGTCCACCTCATTTGAGTCCAGGGGACAGTTTGGGCATTTGCAATAATCCAGCCTGGTCCATGGGGGTAATTCTTGCGGAGGTTCCTTTAGCAAGGCAATGGAG
>JBHEOZ010000339.1:0-1714 GCA_046260555.1 Desulfurivibrionaceae bacterium | reverse complement strand
TATAAAAGTACCGTTTATACCGCAAAAGGGCATAAGTTTCGTTTGGGCCGGCAAGCGGCCCAACTCAGCTATAACGAGGAAGCCATGCAAAAACGCAAGATTGAATTAAAAGAGTGTCTCAAGACTTATACATACGACCAGGACAAGGCCATGAGCCCGGTGGAGACGGTTGAACGGTTCCAGGAGAAGCTCAAAACAGTCAACCTGGACATTCTCAAGGAGATTCGCCGGATCGACAACGGCCGGCTCGACATCCCGGTATATTTCAGCGTCTGCGGCAAAGACGCCTTAAACACCATCGGCAACAAGAAACAGATGGGCAAAGGCAGCACCCCGGAACAGTCCCGGGCCAGCGCCTGCATGGAACTCGGGGAAAGGTTCAGCTTCTTCAGTTTCAAGAGCAACCCGGCCAACTTCGTCAACTCCACCTATGAAGATCTTAAAGCCGAAGGCAAGCCGGTCCTGCCCCTGGAAAGATTATTGCAGTCGGTCCATGACGAGAAAACCTCGCCGGAGCTTTTGGCCAGAATGCTGGAAGGCATCACCATGCAATGGGTCTGGGCCACCAACCTCTCCGCCGGCGGCAAGGAAGTGCTGGTGCCCTTTTCCTGGTTTTACGCGATCAACGAATTCAACGGCCCTTCAGCCGGCAACACTTATGAAGAAGCGGTCAATCAGGGGGTCTGCGAAATCGTCGAGCGCCATGTCTGTTCCCTGGTCTGCCGCAACGAGATCAAGACCCCGCTGATCGACCCGGACAGCGTCAAGGATCCGGTGGCCCGGGAACTGCTCGACAAATTCGCCAGAAACGGCATCGAGGTCTACCTGAACGATTTCAGCCTCGACACCGGCATCCCGACCATCGGCGCCCTGGCCATCGATCGATCGACCTTTCCGGAATCGAGCGAGATCGTCTACACGGCCGGCACCACCCCCAACCCCGAAAAATCCCTGATCCGGGCCCTGACCGAGGTGGCCCAGCTGGCCGGCGACTTCAACAGCAAGGCAAACTATGTCGCTTCGGGACTGCCGAAACCCTTGAGCATGGACGAGGTGCAATACATCACCAATCCCGGCAAAACCGTCTCCATCGACGAGCTGCCCGACCTGACCGACAACGACATCCGGGTTGAAGACGAACGCTGTATCGAGGCCCTGAAAAAACTCGACATGGAGGTGCTGATCGTCAACACCATGCATGACGATCTCCAAATCCCCACCTTATACACCATCGTGCCCGGCGCCCACTTCCGGGAACGGTCGATGGTCAGCAACGCCGGGCTGTTCGCCGCCAAGCTGGTCAACGAACTGATCGACGATCCCGAGGAAAAGGCCCGCCACTTCAGCCGCCTCGAAGAACTGGCCCCGGCCTCGTACTTCATCGAGTTCTATCTGGGCCAGAACCTCTACAACACCGGCCGGCCGGCCGAGGCCCTGCCCCGCCTCCGGAGGGCCCTGGATTTGAACCCGGACCAAGAGGACATTCCCTATATCTATTCATTCCTGGGCAGCTGCTTGAAGGACTTGGAACAGTACGACGAGGCGATCACCACCCTCAAGCAGGGCACCGAGCACGACGACGAGCGCCCGGATCTGCACAATCTCCTGGGCTTCTGCTACTTCAAGCTGGCCGACCACGCAGCGGCGGTCGAGCACTTTTCCAGGGCGGTGCATCTGGCCCCGAACTCGGCAATCGATTACGCGAACCTCGGGG
>JBHEOZ010000338.1:1481-1751 GCA_046260555.1 Desulfurivibrionaceae bacterium | reverse complement strand
GGCCTGCACTCTATCGAGACCAATATCGGCCTGTTTCACGCCTTTAACCAGGCGATCCCGGACGGCGAAGCTGATGGAGAGACAATCGATATTTTCATCAAGGATGCCGACACCACTTATTTCAAACCCACTCTCGAAAACGATGCTGATGGCAACATGGCCCTGAAGCTGGTCCTTAAAACGACGGACGACGGTAAACTGAGTAATCTGATTCCCGACCAACATGTATTGTTTGCAACGCCCAACACCGACGGCGGCAAGATAACCAAA
>JBHEOZ010000338.1:0-1281 GCA_046260555.1 Desulfurivibrionaceae bacterium | reverse complement strand
TTTGGTAGCCTCGAAAAAGTAGTGCGTCGGACCGAAATCCGCACTGCCAAATGTCGGTAAACCGATTACCTTGAAAAAAGCAACTTTAAAGTTCATTAAATGAACAAATCGTCCCGACACCCCCATCAAATCCTGCTTCTCGTTCTACTCTTGTTCACCGCCCTGCTCTACAGCAATACCCTGAATTCGCCGCCGGTCCTCGATGACCGGGCCACCTTTATCGACAACCCGGCGGTCTATATCGACGACCTCTCCCCTGCTTCCCTCAAGCAGATCCATGCGGGCCGTTTCGGCCGGAGCCGCTTTATCCCGATGCTCTCCTTCGCGGTCGATCATCTCCTCGGCCCGAACAATATCGCCCGCTTTCATCTGACCAATATCATTATCCATCTCCTGGCCACCCTGGCGGTTTTTCTTCTGGTTCTGGGGCTGACCAATACCGATATTGTCAAAAAACATCTCGTCCTGCTTACTCCGGCCTCTTTCAGTATTGTGGCGGCCGCCTTCTGGGCCCTCCATCCGGTCCAGACCAATGCGGTCACCTATCTGGTCCAGCGCATGTCCTCCCTGGCGGCCCTGTTTTATTTTGCCTCACTGGCCGGTTATGTATGGGCCCGGATCGGCAAATCGGGCCCGGCCCGGGCGACCGGCTGGTTAATCTTTTGCCTGGCCATGCTCGGCGCCTTTTATTCCAAGGAGAATACCGCCACCCTGCCCCTGGCGGTAATCCTGGTTGAGATGATCTTTATCACCCCAAACCTCGGCCGGAAGATAATCGCCGCCGTCAACCGGCGCCGCCTGCTGATCCTGACCATTATTTTCTTGCTGCTCCTGCCCGTTGCCGCTACGAAACTGGCGGCCATAGCGGACAGCTACGCTGGAGGCGGCCGCCATTTCACCATGCCGGAACGGCTTTTTACGGAATTGCGGGTGGTGGTTTTTTACCTGTCCCTGCTCGCCCTGCCCCTGCCGGGCCGACTCAATCTGGATCATGATTTTCCGGTCTCGCTTTCATTATTAAATCCTCCGGCGACCCTGCTGGCCGGCCTGCTGCTGGGGTTCCTGGTTCTGGCCGCCTTTCGCGTCCGTCACCGCCATCCCCTCGCCGCCTTTGGCATTCTGTTCTTCTTCCTTAACCTGCTTATCGAGTCATCGGTGATCGGCCTGGAACTGGTCTTCGAACACCGTCTCTATCTCCCCTCCCTGGGGGTGATTATCGCCATCGTCGCCATCCTGGACCGGGGCGGCAAGTTTGTCCCGGCCCCGAACAAAAAAGAACTG
>JBHEOZ010000337.1:0-1768 GCA_046260555.1 Desulfurivibrionaceae bacterium | reverse complement strand
GTACTGAAGTACGCTTCACTCCTCGAAATTCGCGCGCCTTGGATCTGACGATTTTTGCTTAGCCATCCCGTGACTTCTTGCGAACTTTTCAATAATGATGTGTTCGAGAAAAAAGCTGTCATTTCGAACGCATGTGAGAAATCTTGTTCTTTAATCTCTTGATAATATTAGATTTCTCCCGTTGGTCGAAATGACATTATGGCAATCTCGAGTTTTTGCGACGCTATCAATAATGGGGCGCGCCGCGTCTCGGTTCCCGGCCTCCGGGCCTTCCCCGCCGGGGATCACTGGTCGAGGACTTCCCGGATATTGTTTGCCAGGGCGGCGGCGCTGATCGGTTTCATGATAATTCTTTTTATTCCGATCTCTTTCGCTTCTTTCTCGTCAATCGATGAACTGTATCCGGTGCAGAGGATAATCGGCATATCCGGCCTGATCTCCCGTATTTTAGCAGCCAGTTCCATACCGCTCTGCCAGGGCATTCTCTGATCGGTAAGAACCAGATCGAAACTGTCCGGCGCGGCCCGAAAGGTTTCAAGGGTCTCGATGCTGCTGTAATGTGCCGTGACTTTATAGCCGAACTGCTCCAGGATCTGCTTAAATATCCTGGCGATGTTTTTTTCGTCGTCAACCAGAAGGATATGTTCATTCCCGGTTGACGGAAGCTCTATGGGGACTTTCTCTTTTTCGGCTCCCCTTTTTTTGGCTCTCCTCTCTTCGGTTTCCCCGACGATCGGAAAATATATGTGAACCGCGGTTCCCTGCTCCGGCGCGCTATCGATTTTGAGGAATCCTCCGCAATCCTTGACTATGCCGTGGATCAGGGACATTCCCATCCCACTGCCCTTATCGACATCCTTGGTGGTGAAGAAAGGATCGAAGATCCGTTCGACGGTGCGCTGATCCATCCCGTGCCCCGTATCCCTGACCGTCAGTTCTATATAGTTTCCGGGCCGTAATTTCGGGGCGTCGGGCAGATCATTCTCCCTCAGCTCCACTCGAGCCGTTTTAATCGATAAAATTCCTTTTTCGTCTTCCATGGCGTGGAGAGCGTTGGTGCCGAGATTGATCATGATCTGATGGATCATGTTCGGGGCGGCGACGATTAAACTGCTGTTATCGTCAATCTCTTCTACGATCTCGACCGTTGCCGGCAGGGAGGCGCGCAGGAGTTGCAGGGCCTCCTTGACGACCGGGGCCGGCGGCATGGGCTTTTTCGCCTCTACCCCCTGGCGGCTGAAGGTGAGAATCCTTTTTACCAGTTCGGTGGCCCGCTGCGCGGCGGTTATGACATGCTCGATGTTTTCCTTTGCCTTGCTGTTCTCCCCGACCTCTTCCCTGACCATCTCCGCGTAACCGAGGCACGAGGTCAGGATGTTGTTGAAGTCGTGGGCGATGCCGGCGGCCAGGCTGCCGATGGCCTCCATTTTCCGGGATTGCAACAGCTCGGCTTCAAGCTCCTTGCGCCGGGAGATGTCCATCATTATCACCCGGAACTGACCGGAATCTCCGTCCAGCTTGGCATTGACCGTCCCTACCATCAGAACGGGAAGAACCGTGCCGTTGGTGCGGCGGATCCTCACTTCACCGCTCTGTTTTCCCCCGCTCCGGAGAAGTTCTCTGCGGCACTGGAAGTAAACGTTCTGATCGTCATCGACGATAAAGGCGGAGAGGGGCCGGTTCAGCAGCCTGCCCCTCGGCACTCCCAGCAGCTCGGAGGCGGTCAGGTTGGCTTCGCTGATCAACCCTTTGTCGCTCAGGGTCAGGT
>JBHEOZ010000336.1:0-1778 GCA_046260555.1 Desulfurivibrionaceae bacterium | reverse complement strand
ATCGTCCGGGAGCGGTTGAACGGCGACAAGGCCTACTTCATCTATAACCAGCATATCAATTACTCGAACATCTGCACGAACCTCTGTAAATTCTGCGCCTTCGGCAAGGACAAAGAGTCCGACCAGGCCTACGAGATGACGGTCGAGGAGGTCAAGAACAAGGTCCGGGAACGGCTGGACGAGCCGATCAACGAGGTCCATGTGGTCGGCGGCATCCACCCCGATCTGCCTTATTCCTACTATCTTGAGATGCTGGCCGGGATCAAGGAGGTGCGGCCCGAGATTCATATCCAGGCCTTTACCTGCGTCGAGATCGCCCACCTGGCCGAGATTTCCGGGCAGTCGGTCGAGGATACCCTGAAGGATCTGATGGCGGCTGGGCTCGGCTCGATCCCCGGCGGCGGGGCCGAGGTCTTCAGCCCGAGAATCCGCGAACTTACCTGCGAGAAGAAGCTCTCCGGCGAGGGCTGGATCGAAGTGGCCAAGACCGCGCACCGGTTGGGGTTGAACACCAATGCCACCATGCTTTACGGCCATATCGAAACCCTGGAGGAGCGTATCGAGCATCTCGACATGCTGCGCAAGGCCCAGGACGAGACCGGCGGTTTTCTGACTTATATTCCCCTGGCCTTTCATCCGAAAAACACCGGGCTGGCCGATCTTTCCCGGACCACCGGGATTGAGGATCTGAAAAATATCGCCGTGGCCCGCTGCTTTCTCGACAACTTTCCCCATATCAAGGCCTACTGGGTGATGATCGGCCCGAAACTGGCACAGGTCGCCCTCTCTTTCGGGGCCGACGACGTGGACGGCACCGTCAAGGAGGAGATCATTACTCATATGGCCGGCGGCGATTCCGAGCAGGCCCTCTCCCGCGATCAGCTCCTGCGGATGATCCGCGAGGCGGGCCGGCAACCCATTGAGCGGGATACCCTGTACAATACAATCAAGGCCTATTGAGATGAGCATGGAACCGATTAACGACAAGATTCTGGCCGGAGAGCGGATCACCGTCGCCGAAGGGTTGCAGCTCGCCCGGCAGGGCGGTTTCCACCAGCTCGGGTTCCTGGCCGACAGCGTCAGGCAAAGGCTCCATCCCGAGCCGGTCGTCACCTATGTGATCGACCGTAATATCAACTATACCGATATCTGCATCTCGGCCTGTAAGTTCTGCGCCTTTTTCAAGGCTCCGGAAGAAGAGGGCGGTTATGTCCTCACCCACGAGGAGCTCGGCCGGAAGATCGAGGAGACCAAAGAGCTGGGCGGCACCCAGATCCTTTTGCAGGGCGGGCTCCATCCCGACAAGCCCCTGGAATTCTACGAGGAGATGCTGCGCTATATCAAGAGCCACGATATCCATATCCACGGCTTCTCGCCGCCCGAGGTCTGCCATTTCGCCAACCTTTCCGGGCTGCCGGTCCCCGAGGTTATCGTCAGGCTGCAAAAGGCCGGCCTTGATTCGATCCCCGGCGGCGGCGCCGAGATCCTTACCGACCGGGTCAGAAACGAGACCGCCCCCCGCAAGTGTTCCGCCGACGAGTGGCTGAATGTCATGGAAGAGGCCCATAAGCTGGGAATGCGGACCACCGCCACCATGATGTTCGGGTCCACGGAGACCGACGAGCACCTGGTCGAGCACCTGCTCCGCGTACGGGAGGTACAGGACCTCACCGGCGGCTTTACCGCCTTCATCCCCTGGACCTTCCAGCCCAACCACACCGAACTCGGAAAAAGCGAGCAGATCGGCGGCGTCGGGGCGGTGTTGTACCTGAGAGTAC
>JBHEOZ010000335.1:387-1779 GCA_046260555.1 Desulfurivibrionaceae bacterium | reverse complement strand
GATATGTGGCGGCTGGAGGAGGCCCGGGGCCATTATCGCAAGGCGATGCTGCTCCAGCCCGGCTACCAGGAGGCCCGCACCGGTTTTTTCAGGGTGAATCGGCTGATTAAGGCGAGGGCAGGGGGAGTCGGCAGGTAGTTCCGTCGCGAATTCAAAAGCGCAGGCAACGATAACGGGCCGCGCCAAACGGAAGCGCCCTCCTCAAGGGAGAATGGAACGGAACCCCCTGGGCGCGACGAGCGCGGCCAAATTTTTTTTGCGAAGCCATCCAGCGGCTTTGACAACGGCTTTGACAATAATTAACTTTCATGATAATAAATCCAATTTGTCCTGTTCGGTAAACCCTGAATGTAAGGTGAGAATTATTTGCAGGCGATAACCGGGCGGGAATTTCGGGGCCTGGAATGATTGCGCCGGACCGGCTGGGGGGCCGGTCGGGAGAGGCCTTGGCGGGATCTCCCGGCAATCAGCTTTTTTTGATTTTGGCGCCGGTGATGTTGATGAGTTCGCAAAAAGTCACGGGATGGCGTCGCAAAAAGTCGAAAAGGCTGTCATTTCGAACGAAGCTGTCATTTCGAACGAAGCTGTCATTTCGAACAAATGTGAGAAATCTTATTCTTTAAACTCAGTGGAACTATTAAAGCTGAGTTGAGTCCCGCAAGGCGGGACTCGAACGATACTTATGCCCTTGCGGTATAAGATTTCTCCCGTTGGTCGAAATGACATTATGACAATCCCGACTTTTTGCGAATGCATCAATTTTAAGAGGGGGAGGGGAACATCTTGTCTGATTTAATCGGCCGATACGGCAAGGACAAAAGTCCGTGGCCGGGGAAGGCGCTGGTTTGTTGCTGTCTGCTGGCGGCGCTGGCGGCGCTTTCCGGCGCCGCCAGCGCCGGTGAAATCTCCCTGCTCGCCCCTTTCGGGAATGAACAGCAGTTAATGTCCCGGAACAGGATTGTCAACCTGGTGGTCAAGGTCGCCGACCCGCAAGATCTTGACAAGCTTTCTCTGCAGTCGGCCGGCGGGGGCCGGGCCTATGATCCGACCGGGCGCTACGAAAAAAGCGGGGCCTATTACGTCCATTACAGCGTCCACCTGAAAAAAGGCGCTAACGATTTTATCGTGGGCCCGGTCCGGCTGCCCGTCAAGATCGAATATATCCCCTTGAGCTCGCTGCTCAATCTGAATTTCGACAATCCCGATCTCTATCTTTTCCATAAAACAGAGGTGATGCCGGCCGAGTGCGGGGGCTGCCACGGCGACGAACTTCCGGCCCGGCTTGAGAAGACGGCCCGGGTCGGTTACGGCCGGGTCTCGACCCGTTGCTATTCCTGCCACCAGCGTATCGTCGAGGCCCCCGAATGGAAGCACTTTCCCGCCTCGGCCATG
>JBHEOZ010000335.1:0-342 GCA_046260555.1 Desulfurivibrionaceae bacterium | reverse complement strand
CCGGTGACTGCACGATCTGTCACGATCCCCACGGCAGCAACAGTCAGTTTCAGCTCTGGACCGACGGCAAGGCCAAACTTTGCGTGGTCTGCCACGAGGATAAGAAAAAATTTATCGCCCGGGGCGCCGAGGAGAGGCTCAAGGTCCACACCATCCTGAGCGCCAGGGGCTGCGTGGCCTGTCACAGCCCCCATGCCACCGAGCACCGTTTTCAGTTGCTCGACGAGATCGAGGCCCTGTGTATAAGCTGTCATGCCGATCTGAAGGATGTCGAGGTGGGCCATCCGGTCGTCGCCCATCCCCTGAGAGGCGTCGCCGATCCCCTGCGGCCCGGCAAGGATC
>JBHEOZ010000334.1:0-1780 GCA_046260555.1 Desulfurivibrionaceae bacterium | reverse complement strand
GCCCTACAATGCACAAATAACCTGCGAAAGCTGTCACGACGGAACTATCGGACATATGACCGCCAACGCAACCCGCCTGGGTGACGCGACAAGTTCCTACCGGATGCTGGGCCGGGATTCGGTCTATGTAAAGGGGACCGGAGACATCAACTTTGAAATCGCCGCGGGACAAAACATCTACGAGGCCGCTTCGCTCAATCTTTTCTGCGCTACATGCCATGGGCTTTTCCACGGTTCCGCCAATCAAGGCGAGGGGCAAGAGCCAACCCCCAACGTATGGATCAGGCATCCGACGGATGTAAGTCTTTCCAAAGAATACCCCGCCGCCGGCTTTACCGGCAGCCAGACAGTACCCATGGGGAGCACGGGCGCCGTCACCGATATGGTGATGTGCATTTCATGCCATCGCCCCCATGGTTCCGGGGAGCCGGACCTGCTGCGCTTTACCTATTCCGCTAATCAAAGCGGTGATTCGACAGCTGCAACTGGTTGTGAAACCTGTCACGGCGAAAAATAGTCCGCAACACCGGCACTTCTCTTGATCTCTCCACGCCCTAACGATTCCCGGCAAGCATGGCAATGCAAAGTATGAGGGGAACCGGCAAAGTCCTTGCAGGATAATTCCGGTGAGAAAACGAAGAACCCGGGCCCGGTTACAATCCGGCCGATTGTGGATCCCGATCTGACACGTAAAAAAAGCCGGTAAAATCAAGGTGATCTCTTGATTTTACCGGCTTAACAATGGTGGAGGCGGCGGGAGTCGAACCCGCGTCCGGAAACACTCCCCTGTAGGCGTCTACATGCATAGTCCTGTCAAAAAGTTATTTATCGTGTCGGAGCATCTCCAGGACAAGAATTTCCAACACTATCCTGCTAAAGATTCGCCCATCGGCCGGCAAGCGCAGCCGGCAGGCTATCCCGTATTAGCGACGTTCAGTCAAAACCCCACGGGAAGGGGTCATGATGAACGGTAGCAATTTACGCTGCTACAGCATGTGCATAATCGTCAGCGATTATGTTTATATCTGACAGTTTAACGAGTTATCAGAACTCGGCACGCAGCCCAAGCTTATATGTCCCCGTCGAATCCGTTTCGCCCCCATAATTTATATTAATATTTAACCGTCTGGAATTAAGAATCGGGGGATCCATAATTCCGACTTTTACTTTATTCTTTTCTTAAGGCTCGCTCCATTTCGCGGTCGCTTTCCTTCTTCTTCAGCGTAGCCCGCTTGTCGTAGAGCCGTTTGCCGCGGCCCAGGCCCAATTCGATCTTGGCCTTACCGCTGCCTATAAAGTATATCTTCAAGGGGATCAGGGCAAATCCTTTTTCCTGGATCTTGCCGATCAGTTTTTTGATCTCCCGGCGATGGAGCAGCAGTTTCCTGACCCGCTCGGCCTCGGGCGCGTTGTAGCTGGCATGGCTGTAAGGCGAAATATGGACATTATAGAGGAAGACCTCGCCGTTCTTGACCTTGGCGAAGCCGTCCTTCAGATTGACCTTGCCGGCCCGGATCGACTTCACCTCGGAGCCCTTCAAGACCATGCCGGCCTCCAGGGTGTCATCGATGAAATAATCGTGATAGGCCTTCTTGTTTTTTGCCGCTACCTTGCCGGACACCCGCCCTTCTCCTTCTGAAAAAACACCAACAAAAAACCCCTGCCTTTCGACCAAAGCAAGGGATCCGTCAACTGCTTATTCATTACTATAACCAGTATCGCGCTTTTTGGCAAAGGGAGAGTGTCCGAGACAATTCGAATCCACAGATCAATGGATGAG
>JBHEOZ010000333.1:0-1790 GCA_046260555.1 Desulfurivibrionaceae bacterium | reverse complement strand
CCGGAAAGCAGGGCCAGCAGCGTGAAAAAGAGAGTGGCCATCAGGATGGGGGCGAAAATTTCCCTGATGCTCATGCCGCCTGATTCAAGGGCCATTATTTCCCGGTTCTGATTCATGACCCCCAAAGTGATTACTCCGGCCAGTAACAGGCAGACCGGCAGCAGCTGATCGATAATCAGCGGAATTTTAAGAAACAGGTAGCGGGCCGTCATTCCGGCCGACTTGCCGGCTTCGGCAAAGTTGTCGATCTTTTCGAAAAAATCAACCAGCAGGTAAATGGTGACCAGGGAACCGATGACCAGAATCAGGTTTCGGGTGAACTGGGAGAATATATAACGATAAAGCAGATTCATTTGATCAGCTTAGTTCGGGCTTGTTTTAAAAACTCGCCGAGGCGAGTCAGGTGATCGACCGCTTTGTCGAATATCCTGACCGAATTTTCCCGGGCGGCGATGCGGATGATCAGCAGGGTCAGCACGGCGAAAACAAGGTTCGGGCTCCACATAATCGGCCAGATCGGCAGCCCCGCGGTCTCGGCCGCCGATTTGGCGAAAGTGAGCAGGATGTAGTAGATGAAGAAGAAAAATAGCCCGAGGGGCAAACCAACCTTGCTTCGGCCCGGTTTGGACTGGAGGGCCAGGGGCAGGGCGAGGATAGTCAGGATCAGGCACCCTGCCGGCAGGGCGAAGCGCTGGTGGAACTCGATTAGCAAGCCGGTGGCCATTTTTGACAGTTCTGGCTGGCGGCGGGGATCCTTCGCGGCTTCGCCCTTTAATTCCTCGGCCTTGGCGAGAAGGGCGCGGGGGGACATATCCTTTTTGTCCCACTCCTGGGCCGGCGCTTCGGAGGTGACCGGAAGCGTCAGGTTGTACCTGTCGAAACGGATGATCTGGCTGGCCTCGGCCCCGTCGCGATGGATGCTGCCGTTACGCAGGATCAGGCCGACCGTCATTTCGTCGAGATCTGCCTCAAGGCTGCCGCTTTTGGAGACGATGGTCAGGGGGTTGTCCTGGTCGCGATGGTCCGAGATAAATACCCCCTGCCACCGGCCGCTCTCTCGGTCAATCCGATCAACATAGACGACCACATCCTTGATGTTGTCGCTGAATTCCCGGGCCTGCACGCCTTGTTCGATCTTTTCCCGGGCCAGCTGGAAAAAGGTCTGTTTCAGGGCGATGCTGCCCTTCGGAATCAACAGGCTCGAGGTCAGGGCGGTGAGGCCGGTAGTGAAACAGGCCACCATGACGACCGGGACCAGGATCCGGTAGAGACTGACCCCCGAGGCCTTCAGGGCCAGCATTTCATTATCGCCGGTCATTCTGGTGAAAGCGACGATCACTCCGAGGGTGCTGGCCATCGGAATGGAAAAGAGCATCAGGTTCGGCAGCAGGTAAACACTGATCCGGCCGAAGTCGGCGATGCCGATCCCGAAACCGAAGATAACATCCAGCAGTGAAGAGAGCTTGCCCAGAAAGAGGATCGCGTTTATTATCAGAAGACTGGCGAAGAACGGCCCTAGTATCTCCGCGGCCAGATATGTATATAGCAGTATGGGCATTTATTTATCAGTTTTCCTATAGGATCCCGGTTTCAGGTCGAGAGCAGATAGCGCCGCGAGACATAGTAGCCGGCCAGCACCAGGGCCACACCGATTATATTGCTGAGACCGGCGTAAACAAGGGCGGTTTTCCATTCCCCGACCCGGAACAGCTGGGCGGTCTCCCTGGTAAAGGTCGAAAAGGTGGTGAAGCCCCCCAGGAAGCCGGTAAAGATAAAGAGCCGCCATTCGC
>JBHEOZ010000332.1:0-1795 GCA_046260555.1 Desulfurivibrionaceae bacterium | reverse complement strand
CTGTCATACCGTCTTACTTGCTGCTCTCGATAAACTTGTAAAACTCGGTATCGGAAGAGAGGATCATCCGGGTGTTCTTGCCGACCGCATTTTCGTAGAGTTCAAGGCTCTTCCAGAAGGCGTAGAACTCGGAATCCTTATTGTAGGCATCGGCGTAGATCTTGGCGGCCTCGGCATCGGCCCGGCCCATGATCCCTTCCGCCTCGCGATTGGCGGCCGAGTTGATTTCCTTCAGTTCGCGGTTGACCGTTCCGAGGATCTCGGCCTTTTCGCCCTCGCCCATCGACCGCTTCTCGGCGGCAATCCTTTTGCGCTCCGAAATCATCCGTTCGTAAACCTTGACGCGCACCGAATCGATATAGTTGACCCGCTTGAACATCACGTCGACAAGCTCGATGCCGTATTGCGGGGTCACCTCCGAGGCGCTCGCGTGGATAAGATCGGCAATCTTGTCCCGGCCGAGCTTGACCAGCTCCCGGGCCTCCTCGGGGTTGCCGCCGACCATGGTTACCGGCGAATAATCGGAACTCCTGATGATCTCCACCAGATCGTTCTTGTTGACATAGTCGCGCACCGTGCCGTCCAGGATATCGTCCAGGATCGTCTGGGCCCGGGCTTGGGTCCTGACCGCCTGCATGAAGGTCAGGGCGTCGGTTATCCGCCAGCGGGCCGTGATGTCCAGAAAGACATAGGTCTTGTCATTGGTGGGGATCTGGTTGGGATCGCCGTCCCAGATCAGGATCTTCTTCTCGAAGAGGTTGACCGTCTGGATAAAGGGGGTTTTCAGATGAAAGCCGGGCTCGGTGATCGGTTTGCCGACCGGTTTTCCGAACTGGGTTATCACCGCCTGCTTGCCTTCGGGCAGGATATAAAAGCCGTCCCAGGTCACGATAGCCAGGGAGACCACCGCTATTATCAATATTATTCTGACAAACGAGTTCACGATTCAGCACCTTTGGTTAAGTGTTCAGCAGCTTATTGGTTGCCTTTATTGAGATTCAGCAACGGCAGAATCCCTTTCTGCTTCTCGTCGACGATAAAGACCTCGTCGACCTTGGGCAGTACGGTCTGCATGGTTTCGAGGTACATTCTCTTGCGGGTGACATCCCTGGCCCGGTTGTACTCCTTCAGGATATCCAGAAACCGGGAGGTCTCGCCCTTGGCCTTGTTGACTCGCTGGACCGCGTAACCCTGGGCCTCTTCCAGGACCTGTTTGGCCCGGCCGCGGGCCCGGGGGATTTCGCGGTTGTAATTTTCCTCCGCCTCGTTGACCAGACGCTTCATATCCTGATCGGCCTCGTTGACCTCGTTGAAGGCCGGTTTGACCGGATCGGGCGGATTGACGTCCTGGAGCTGGACCTTGACGATATAGACGCCGCTCTCGTAGCGGTCCAGAATCTCCTGCATCGCCTGGGCGGTCATGGATGCCAGCAGCTGGCGATTGCCGAGAATATAATCGAAATCCATATTGCCGACGTTGCGCCGGATGCTGGTTTCGGAAATATCCCGGACGGCCTCCCTGACATCGGTTATCTTGTATAGATAGTCGAAGGGATCCTTGATCTTGTACTGGACGATCCACTCGAAATCGATGACGTTCTTATCGCCGGTCAGCATCAGGGACTCATTGTCGTAGCCCCGCTTGTCATACTGGCTGCGCTGCGAGGCCTGCATGGTTCTGAAGCCGAACTCTTCCTTGCGCACCGTCTTTACATCGACCTTGGACACTACATCGACCAGCGGGATCTTGAAGTTGAGACCCGGCCCCGCGGTTTTCAGGTACTTGCCCAAACGG
>JBHEOZ010000331.1:0-1795 GCA_046260555.1 Desulfurivibrionaceae bacterium | reverse complement strand
ATCCGGGAAATATCATGGCCGGCCGCCTCTTTCCGGTAGCCGAGGGGATGGATCAACAGGATTCGTTTCTGGTCAAGCTGGTTATTTTTGTCCGTCATCACTTATTCCTTCTCCGGGCTGTGCAGGAGCAGCGCCGCGTTGATTCCGCCAAAGCCGGAATTACAGCTGAGAATCGAGGGATAAACCAGATCGAAAGGCCGGGCGCCGGCGGGATTAATCATTTCCGGATCCGGCTCGACCAGTCCCACCGTCGGCGGAATCCGTCCCTCGGCGAGGCTTTTGACCGCGAGGGCCGCCTCGATGACCCCGGCCGCCCCCAGACAATGGCCGATCGCCCCCTTGACCGAATGAACCGGAATCCCCCCGGCCAAGTGGTGGCGGAAGGCCTTGATCTCCATGGCATCGTTAAACCTGGTGCCGGTACCGTGGGCGTTGACCGCCCCGACCGGCTGGGATCCTCCCTCAGTGCAAAGATCAAGAGCCCGGAGCAGACCGGTGGCCTCCCGGCACGGCGCGGTAATATGGCCGGCATCACCGGACACCCCCCAACCCTAGACCGCGGCCAGCACCGGCCAGTTCCGCCGCCGCGCCTCCGCCCTGGTGGTAAGGAGTAAGGCGCCGGCGCCTTCGCCGAGGGCCAGGCCGTCGCGATTACGGTCGAAGGGGCGGCAGCTTTCCCTGGCCAGGGCGTGAAGCCTGGCGAAACCGCTCACCACGAAAGTGCTGAGCAGATCGATGCCCAGAACCAGAAATGATCCGCTTTCATTTCGCGAAAGACGCTGGGCGGCGTCGATTATCGCCAGGGTTCCCGAGGCGCAGGCCGCGCTGACCGTTGACACCGGCCCCTGCAAACCAAGGCCGGCGGCGATATCACGCCCCAGATCCCAGGGCTGGCCGCGCCAGGGGCCGGTACTGTCGCCAAGCAGTTCATCGGGGGCGCCCTTGGTGGTCGAGACCAGCAGGCCGGCTTCTAACGGCACCGCCGGCAGCTGCTCAAGAAGTCTCGCGAGCAGCTTTTGAAGCCGGGCGTTCGAGCCGATTGGCGCGTCGATGCCGGCAATTTCAGCGACCGGCCACCTGGCCAGGGGGCCGGCCAGCCCGCCCGGGGAAAGAGCGGAGCGCCCCTCCATCAGCCCTGCCCAGGTCTGATCAAGGTCCCCGAGACCGCTCAGGCCAACGGCCGCGGAGATTACCACCTCTTTCATGCCGGCGCCCCCCTTTGCCAGCCTTGGCGAAATTCTTCGATCCAGTCTGGAGCAAGCAGCAGAACCGCACCCTTGAGATCGGTAAAAAGCTGTACTGAATAAGCGGTTACAGCCGTGCTCCCATCGGGCTTGACGATCCGGTAGGAAAAATTCAACCTCAGGGCGTCGGTCCAGTGCAGGGTGGTTTCGATCCGCATCACCTCATCGAAAAAAAACGGCGCCTTGTAATCGAGGTGCAACTGGACAATCGGGGCCGCGATTCCCTCATCCTTAAGCCTGCCATAGCTTACCGCCGGAAAACGATCGCCGAAAGCGACCCGGCCGTCATCGAGAAAACTGACATAATGGCCGTGCCAGACAATCCCCAGCATATCGACCTCTTCGAAGCGCACCCGTCGTTCGGCCTGGGCGGACAGCCCCGGAGGATCTCCAGGATTACCGGTAAAATAGGTTTTGGCAAATGCCATGTTCCGTTCAACTCCCTGCTCTGAAGATGTAAGCGATCATAGGGCACCGAATCTGCTGTGTTATCGGCCTGCTCATGTACACCAGTATACATCGCAGGCCGATGCCTTGCATCTCCGGCACCC
>JBHEOZ010000330.1:0-1805 GCA_046260555.1 Desulfurivibrionaceae bacterium | reverse complement strand
GAAAAAAGCTGATCTTCACGTCCACTCCAAGTACTCCAACAAGCCGACGATCTACGCCCTGCGCAGGATCAATTGTCCGGAGAGCTTTACCGTGCCCAGCCGTATCTATGAAATCGCCAGGAAGCGCGGTATGGATTACGTAACCATAACCGATCACAACACCATTGACGGAGCTCTGGAGATAGCCCATCTGGCCGGAGTGATCATCGGCTGTGAATTCACCTCCCGATTTCCGGACGGCGGAGCAGAAATCCACGTCGTCGCCCTGGGATTGAATGAGGCGCAGTTCCGAGAGGGGCGGGAGTGCCGCCGCAATATTATGGAGTTCATCCCCTGGTTGCGGCAGCAGGGCATAGTCCATTATCTGGCCCACCCGCTCTTTGACATGAACGGCCGGCTGAGCCTGGGGGTTCTCGAGAAATTGACCCTGCTCTTTAATGTCTTCGAAGTCAGAAACGGTTCACGGGCCAGGCGTTTCAATGAGATGACCACACGCATGCTCCTGGGGCTGAACGAAGAGCGGCTGGCCTTGCTGGCCGACAAGCACGGCATCGAACCATACGGTGACCAGCCTTGGCTCAAGGGGATGGTGGGGGGCTCTGACGACCATGGCAGCCTTTTCATCGCCAAGGCCTATACCGAGGCCAAAGCGGCCACCCTTCGATGAGCTGCAGGCCTATGATCTGAACCGCAAGATATTCCGCGTCACCAGTCATCTGGCCAACCGCCTGCTCTTTCGCTATACCCAGCGCCTCCTGACCCACCTGGGCGACGGCAGTCTGATCGGCATCATCGACAACCTGAGCACCATCGGCCTGGTCCACATCCTGAGCATGCCCTATTATGTCGCAGCCTACCAGCAGCATAAAAGCCGGGAGCTGCTGGACGAGGTCAGCAGATCCTTTATCACCGAAAACTGCGGCCGGGAACCTGCTAAGATCGCCCTGTTCACCGACACCCTGCACGAGATCAATGGGGTAGCCGTGACCATTAAGCGCATTTTGCGGACCGCCCGGCAACGCGGCATCGACTGCACGGTGCTCACCTGTTCGAACCAGGAGGAATCCCTGGGGGAAGGGGTCATGAATTTTCAGGCCATCGGCGAGTTCAGCCTGCCCGAATATGACGAGATCAAGCAGCATTTCCCGCCGGTACTGAACGTCATCAACTTTCTGGAGCAGAACAACTTCAATCGCATCCATATCAGCACTCCGGGATCGATGGGCTGCCTGGGCCTTTTCCTGGCCAAGCTCCTGCAGCTGCCGGTGACCGGGACCTACCATACCGACATCCCTCAGTATGTCAACAAACTGACCGAAGACGAGGGGCTGGAGCGGGCCGCCTGGACCTTCATGACTTGGTTTTACAGCCAGATGGACGAAATTACTGTGCCTTCCGAGGCCACCAGGAAGCAATTGGAAGACAACGGCATCGACGGGGCAAGGATAAAGTTGCTGCCGCGCTGGGTAAACACCGATTCCTATACCCCGGCGTACCGGGATCATGTCTTTTACCGGGGAACCGCGGCTGACGACGGTCTGAAATTTATTTATGTCGGCAGAGTGTCCAAGGAAAAAAATCTTCTGCTGCTGGCCGAGAGCTTCCGCCAGGTTCATCACCGGAATCCCGCCGCCCGTCTGATCGTGGCCGGCGACGGGCCGTTCCGGCCCGAGATGGAGTCCTTGCTCAGCGACCTGCCCGCGGTTTTTCTCGGATTCGTGGAAGGGGAGGAACTGGCCAGGGCCTATGCCTCGGCGGATGTCTTCGTCTTTCCCAGCGCCACCGACACCTGGGGTAATGTAGTG
>JBHEOZ010000033.1:10437-11993 GCA_046260555.1 Desulfurivibrionaceae bacterium | reverse complement strand
GAATATCACATATATGCCTGTGCTTATTTTTTTCGCAGTCCTTGATCTCGAACGAAATGACCTATTTCCAGACAGGCACTATCTAATACATTTTCCGGAATAAAACATAACTTTTAACTTCAGCATGTTAAATCTCCAAAAAAATCACCGGGCCGGCTTATTGGCGCCGCCTGTCATTCATCTGCAACATTTCTTGAATTTTTTACCGCTGCCGCACGGGCACGGCTCGTTGCGGCCGACTTTATCCGAAACGGCCTGGGGCGCTTTAACGATGTCGCCGTCGACATAGAACCACTGCCCTTCCTCCTTGACGAATTCGGCCCTCTCGTGCAGACCGAGAATCCCGTCTTTGACCCGATAACTGGCGACGAATTCAACAATGCCCTCATCGTCGCCCTCCCCGCCCGCCTCGGTCTCTATAATTTCGAGACCGCACCACTTGACGGCCTGACCGTCGTCGAACTCTTCCTCGGAGGGCCGGGTCGATTGATGGCAGGTCTTAAGGACATAGGGATAATCCTCGAAGACATAGGCGCTGTACCGCGATCTCATCAAGGCCTCGGCGGTCGGAGGCAGTTGATCTCCCGCCAAAAACGGACCGCAGCATTCTTCAAGTTTTCTTTGTGAATTACAGGGACAAACGCTCATCTTCAAATTCCTCGTTGTTTATTATGGGGCGGATTTAATAAATTCCTGAATCCGTGACGGCTTCGTGTGAATTTCACTTTATCAATATTCAGCGAGTATTCGGGAAATCCGGATCGAGCTGGGGTTTTCCCATATATTTCGGCGATCGATTCGGGCTTGGAGGTTCCCTTACTTATCTTTATCTTCCCTGACCAGCTGCCAGTTGAATTTAAGCAGATAGCGTCTGGCCAGATAGACCCCCAAAGCGGTCACTCCCGCCACGCCGCCGATATAACTCATCAGCCTGTAGAAGCGGTCGACCCCGTATTCATCGGTGACATAGCCGCCGGTGGCGGTGGCGATCGAACCGACCCCGAAGATCAGGAAAAAATTAATCCCGAAGCCCATGCCGTGGGAGGCCTTCCTGGTGTACTTGGCAACCAGATAATTCTGGGCCGGCTGCCAGGCGTAATAGACCAGACTGAACAGACAGCTGAACAGCAGCAGTTTGGCGTCGACCATGGTGCTGATCAGATAGAGGGCCGGGGCGACTATCGCAAAAACATAGAACGGCAGCAATTCCGGCTTTTTAATCTTGTCGTTGATATAGCCCCCGAACCAGGCTCCGATCAGGCCGAGTGAAAGTATCGCGGTAGTGACAACGCCAGCCATATAGATCGGTTCGTCATGGATATTGATGAAGTAAACCTCGCGTTGCAGCAGGGTCGGGAAAAATGTCAGCGAACCTCTGAAAATGAAACCGGAAAGAACGCTGCCGAGATAGAGGAGCAGCAGGGAAACCGGGACCATGACCAGAGCGAAGGATTTTCCGGACGCGGACGCGGCCCCGTCAACGGCCTGCGCTGCCGGAGTTTCATCACCTTCGGGAATGGTCGGCCGGGAAGCCGCCCTTTTAAACAAGTTACGCC
>JBHEOZ010000033.1:0-10427 GCA_046260555.1 Desulfurivibrionaceae bacterium | reverse complement strand
CATATGAATGACCACGGCAAAAACCAGGCCGAGCAAGCCATAGATTATATAGGCGGCCCGCCAGGTCCCGAAGAACTTGACCCCGTAACTTGCCACCAGCGGGGTCATAAAAAGTCCGACATTACCCATGACGCCGTGAAGCCCTAAAGCCTTGCCGCGCCTGGTATTTACCCTTCTGGCGATCAGCGACAACCCGGCCGGATGGTGGATACTGGCGAAAATGCCCAGCATGGCATAGGTAACGGCAAAAGCCGCCGCGCCCGGGGTCAGGCCGACCAGGATCGAGGAAACCGCCATGCCGGCGACCCCGACGGTCAGCATCCGCTTGGAGCCGAACTTATCGGAGAGGTAGCCGGCCGGGAAAGAGCCGAGACCGTAGAGGAAATAGCCGATATTGGCGATGATGCCGATCTCGGTGAAGCTCAGGGAGTGCTCGGCGGTAATGACGATCAGCACCGCCGGCAGGAGGGTCATGTAGCCGTGGGTGATGAAATGGGAGAAACTGGCCAGCCAGGTCAGCTTGCGTTCTTGGGGCTGCAAGGTTATTCGGCCTCCCAGGTGACGGGTTTTTCGAGAAGGGGCTCGATTCTGACCTCGCCGAGGGCGGCGTCTTCCTGACGGTCGAAGATCAATTCGTCGATCTTGTCGCGATTCCGGGTGCCGAACCAGTTGTTGGGCGCTTCGACCGGGAAATCCTGGGCCTCGGCCATGGCGATATTGTAATCGCGGTTGTTGTAGATATTATTGAATTCGAAAACCACGCCCTGGGACTGATAGAGATAAATGCCCTTCCTGTTGCCGGTAATCTCGTTAAAAGTGACCCGGACCTTGTTGTTCTCCTTGGGCCAGATCCCGAAAAATTTATTGTCGATGATCTCGTTATGGGTGATCTCGGCGTCGGAGTTGCGAAAGCCGATGCCGCCCTTGTTGTTGGCGAACAGGTTATCGTGGATGGTCAACCTGGAACGTTTACCGAACCAAGGCACCCCGGGAGTTTCCTCCTCGGCCTTGAAACTGACCCCCACCCCGTTCCGGATAAACTGGCTATGGGCGATCCGCACCGCCGCACCGTGGGCGTGGACGCCGTTGTAACCGTTGATGATCCGGGCATGCTCGATAATATTGCCGTCGCTGCCCAGAAAGTTGATGGCGCCCCAGTCGGCCGGGCGGGCGTTGACTTCGGCCGAGCGGAAAACGATGGGCTCCTTCGGGGAACCTATGGCAATCAACCTGCCGCGGATAATCAGTTCCGCCTGGGGATAATAGGGCGAGTCGATATCGAACATGTTCTGATCGCTTTCCTCATCGATCCGCTTGAACTTGACGGTAGTGCCGGGCTTGATGGTCAGGGTCACTCCTTCGGGAATATAGATATCGCCCTTGACGATAACCTCACCGCTCCAGACCGTGTCGTCCTTGAGGGTGCTCATCTTGAGTTCCAGCGGCGGTTGGCGGTTACAGGCCGCCGGCAATAACAGGAAAAGCGCCAAGGCCGGCGTGATAATGCATTTGATTAATTTGATCCTTTCCATTCTTATGCTCTCGAAACAACTGATTATTAAAATTGTCTCCGCGCTAAGTGAAAAACCTTGAAACAGCGGGGTCCGCAAGGTGAGTGGTTAAGATTTCCCAATTCGGGAAAAAAGGCAAGCCCCTTTATAGAAGAATTCAGAAAAAATCGCCGGCGCCCGGCGTCATTCTGTCCCGCTGCGGCGCTGTAGCGGGCCCATTCCGAAATCCCGTGGTGAACCCATCGAAGTTAAGCGGTTTCGGGAAAAACATCTCGGGAGGGAAATCAGGTCAATCGAGCCCGGCTTGATATTCCGGGGCAATTCCGTATCCCCGGCGACGATTGAGAACCCCGACCGCGAGCATGATGGCCAGCCCGGCCAGAACGGCGATCTGGCCGCCGATCGGGGTTCCCGCCGGGGTTCCGGCCAGATCCCAGCTCTGGGCAAGGGCCGCGCCGACCAGCATGCCGAGCACCGCGGCGCCGGCATCGTTATCGCCCTGGGCGGAGGCGATCAGCTGCCTTAAGGGACATCCCCTGATCAGCACCGAGCCGAGGCCCACCATCATCATGCCCAGGAAGGACCAGCCGTAACTGGCGTTTGAACTGGGCTGGCCATGGAGACCGAAATTAAACTGACCGGTGAGGAGGCTTGCGACCAGGGCGAAACTGAAAAAGGAACCGAGACTGATCAAGAGGCCGGTGGAACGGGGGCAATTAAGCACTTCGCGCGGTCCCCACAGAAAAATGCGGGCAATGCCGCCGGTGATACAGAACCGGGTAAACTGGGCCAGGGCGCCGATCAGCAGACCGATCCCCAGGGAGAGCATAACCGGAGCCCGCAAGGCGCCGGAGCCCTTGGTGCTTTTATAGACAAAGGAGGGATCGACGAAGATCAGGACCAGCAGAAACAGCATGAACAGGGGGATAATCAGGCTGTTCGATTTCGGCTGGGATGACGAAATTCCCAGCCGAAAACCGTTTTCGATAAAGCCGAGACCCAGATAAATCCCGGAGATCAGTCCGGCCAGCCCGACCAGGGCGCCGATATCGCCGGAGGTTATGCGCAGGACCATCTTGACCGGACAGCCGATGAAGATAGTGCAGCCGACGATCAGAAAAAAACCGATCACGAAACGAAGCAGCGGCGAACTGCCGCCGGAAGGGACAAATTCGCGGCGGGCCAGGGCCATGAAAAAGGCGCCCAGGACAAGACCGATGATTTCCGGGCGCAGATACTGCATGCGGATATTGTCATGGAGGCCCATGCCCCCGGCGATATTCTCCATGAAACAGGAGACGCACAGTCCGGTATTGGCCGGGTTGCCGTAATAGGAAAGAGTCAGCGCACCTATCCCCAGCACGGCGCCCATCAGGATGAACCAGCCTTTATGCATTCCAGTCGCCTCCTACCCGCAACTGCCCGCCACCCGGCGCAGCATGTAATAATAAATTTCCAGATGCTCTTCCGGCGCCGGATCTTCCGATCTTTTTTCCAGATCTCCGCCAATCGCCAGGCGGGCCTCTTCAAGAATATTCTTGATCTGTTTGCCCCGGAAGAGTTCCGCTTTTTTATCGAGAAAATCGGGGTTGAGGTCGACCCCCTTGCGATATTCAAGCATGGCCGCGACCGGTTGCTGATTTCTGACATACATATCTCCCAGCAACATATAGGGCCTGCCATCGTAGGGATAATCCTCGATCATCGAGCTGATCAGCTCCCGGGCCTTGGAGAGATTACCGCCGTTTAAAAGGGTCTTGGCGACTTTAAGCTTGTTGTCGAATTCGGGACTGATAATCACCACCGCCTGCCGGGAAAGGCTGTTGCCGCCGCCGGCCGATTGATCCCGACCGGCATGGCTGACAAGAAGCAGCGAACCGGCAAGGGCAATGACGGCCACGGCGATGATCACCAGCTTATCGAAGCGATCCGGATTTTTCAGGGAAAACCGCTCTTCACCGGAATGAACGTCAACGCCGATCCGGCATGATTCCTGGGTATGTTTATGGTCCTCGGTAGTCACGTTCAATAATTCCGCTATAATTTTACTGGCGTACATGAGCAGGGTGATAACACAGCAGATTCGATACTCTGTGATCGCTTACCCCTGAATCAGTCCTCTGAAACGACCAGGTCAAACCCCTCGGTATCCTCCGTGAATTCCACTTCCCGCAAATCAATATAGGCACTTTCCGGCGGAAAATCCCGGGCGGCGCCGATAAAAAGTTTTCCCTTGGGCAGAAAAAGGACGTAGCGGCCGTCACTCTCGGTCCAGATCGAAAAATAATGGGGCATTCCACTGAACTTCCGGCGGGGATCGGCCACTCCGTAAGCCATCCCGAGGGGCCGGCCGCTATCGTCTAAAATCCGGCCGCTGACCCTGATCACGGAATCGCCGCGCTTTTGCGCGGCACGGGCCGCTTCCCGGAGGTCCATCACGGTGAAATCCTTGATAACCTCCTTCTTCCCGGCGGAATCGATCTCGAACGGATCCCCGGAATGTTTATCGTCCTTACCCAGAGGTCCGAATTTCGCGGCGCTGACCCGCTTGATCGCCATGGTCCGGTAATGGCCGGCAGGCAGTTCGACCCGGTAATAGCCATCTTTGCCGGTGCGGTTCGAAATAAAATCGGCGGGCCGCTTGACGTTGGCCGAGTCGAAGACATAAACCTCGGCGCCGCTGACCGGTTCATTGGCGGTATCGACGATCCGGCCCCTGAAAACAAAATTCTCCCCGGCCCGGAGCGAAGCCGCGTCGGCGAAGAGGAAGAGGAAGAGGAACACCGCCAATGATATCGCACTCAGGCGCTTAACGGTCATTGGCTTTCTTCCTCCGTTTGAGCGGGTAGATCGATTTTTAATTCCAGGGGCGCGCCAAGAAACGGTTCAAATTCGACCATGCCGATATAAGACTCCCGGCGGCCGTCGAAGATCTTCTCGCCGGGGTTGCCGCTTCCCCACCAGTTATTAGGGGCCTCGACATCCTCCTTGTTGAAGTCGCCGAGCCGCAGGTGGTAACGTTTGCTGTTCCTGAAATTATTACGCTGGATCTTCACCCCGCTGCCCCCTTCGCGAATAAAGACCGCGATCTCGTTATCAAGGAACTCGTTTTCGAGGATCTCCATATTGCCGCGAAAGGCGCGGACACCGATGCGGTTGCCGGCGAACAGCGAGCCGCTCAGCTTGATGGGGCCGCTCCGGAACCTGATCCCCAGATTATTATTCAGGAAACGGCAGCCCCTGATCTCCATGGGGACAAAATGAATATGGAGACCGTAGTCGGCATAGCTGAAATCACAGTTGCGCAAAAGGCTGCCGGCTGCCCTTTCCAGCTGGATACCGAGCCAGTCCGAAGCTTTGCCGCCGGAAACCGCGGTAAAGACAATTCTTTGCCCGGCCGTACCCACCGCCTGCAGGGCGCCGTTGACCAGCAGGCCGGATTGCGGCCCGGCAAAGCCGACGACCGTGCCGGGCCTGGCGGTCAGGGTGGCCCCTTTATCAACGGTGAGCAGGTCGTTAACCCGGATCTCCCCGGCCCAGACGGAATCGTTTTTAATCCGGGCCAGAGGCCAGGCAAAAGGCAGCGCCGCCCCCCTCCTTTCATCATAATCAACTCTGCCCAGCTCCGGCTCATCATTGACGTCGTAGATCTCTTTATCGAGATCGCCGTCGCCCCACCAGTTGCCGGTGGCATCGATATCGCCTGACCCTTCCAGTCCCATGGCATAGAGCCGGTTATCGACGATATTGTTATCGGAAATCACCCCGTCGAAAGAGATGATCCCCAGGCCCCGTTCCCCGTTGGCATTGATCAGGTTGCCCTTGATGGCGGCCCGGCTGTCCATGATGCTGATGCCGTTTCGGGCGTTGGCCTGGATGGCGTTGCCGGTAATTTCGAGATGATCGCTGTTTCTGACCAGCATTCCCGACTCGAGATTGCCGCTCATCACATTACCGGCGAAACTGCCGTACACGGCGTCCGAAACCAGAAGCCCCATCCGGTTGCCGGCGAACAGGTTACGCTCGAGCAGGGAAGCGCCTTCCCTGATCCTCAAGCCCTCTCCGCTATTGTCGACGAAAACGTTGCCGGCGGCCTTGAGATTAAGCCGGAAGAAATTGGCGCCGTTTAAATTAGCGAATACCTCATTATTATTGAAAATCACTTCCGAATCACGGGTCTGAAGTCCGCTCTTGTTTTCATAAAAGCGGCTGCTGGTGATCGAGACCAGCGATTCCTGGAACTGGGCGCCCCGGTAATTATTTCGGAGAACGGTCTTGTTGATCGCGACATTGGCAAAGTGGAAGTGCAACCCCCGGTAGGCATTTTCGATCCGGCAATATTCGATAATGTTCTGGGCCAGGTCGCTGCCCAGAATATTGATGGCGTCCCAATCCCCCATCCGGGGCGATTCAGCGGCGGAACGGAAGACAATCGGTTTCTCCGGAGTGCCCTTGGCGACGATCAACCCCTGGATCTGCAGACCGTTTTCGCCGATCCCGTCACGGTTGGTATCCTTCCGGGTGAATTCGACGATGGTGCCGGGCATAATGACCAGTCTACCCTCGGCGGGAAGCCGCAGCTGCCCGTCAATCAGCACCCTGCCCTTCCAGACCGTGTAGTCCGGCAGGGCCTCGTCGCCGTAAGTCACTGCCGGATGGACCTTGGCGGCTTGATCTCCCGAGCCGGCGAGGCGGGCTCCGGAAGCAACCGCCCTGAACAGATCATTCCGGCTGTTGTCCCTGATCCGGCTCCGTTTGTCGGCAGCGAACCGCGCTCCATTCAGAACCATGACGCCGTAATCGTTTCTCTCGATTACGCTGTCGATAATAGCGACTGCCGCATTCCCGCCCTGAACCACCAGGCCATAGCGATTTTTCGCGATGACGGCGTGATCCAGATCACCCTTGCCCTCCAGCACGGTAACGGCTGCCTCGGCCCCGCTTAAATCGGCATGGTTGACGGCAACCCGGCCGCCGTCAACGATTATGCCGGCCCAATAATTCTCTCTATTCTCGGAACTTGAAGATAAAACCACGGGCTGCTCGACGGTTCCGTCGATCAGCAGGCTGCCGCGGACCAGAATTTCGGTCCGGTGGGAGAGGTATTCAGGATCGATCTGGGTGTTTTCCGAAGGCAGGATCTTGACGACGGCGCCGGCGGCGATGGTGAGGGTAATCCCGGCCGGGATCAGGATATCTTCGCGAAGTTCGATCACTCCCCGCCAATGGGCATCTTCAGCCAGTACCTTCCCGTAAGCCGGGTCCGACAGGAGCAGGGAAAACAACAGGCAGATGATTAACGATAGTTTTTTTGTCATCTGTTTAGGGCAAAGTTCTTTTATAACCGGTTAATCGACGAATTTTATCTCCACCCTGCGGTTAAGCTCCCGTCCATCTTCGGTATCGTTGGTCGCGACCGGTTGCTCGGGGCCGAATCCCTTGATAAGCAAGCGCTCCGAATCGATGCCCTTGCCGACCAGATATGCGGCCACGGCCCCGGCTCTTTTTCTGGAGAGTTCCTTATTGTATTCCGGACTGCCGAGACTATCGGTGTGTCCCCGCAGCTCGACCTTGATCTCGGCGCGGTTCTTCAGGAAAGCAAGCCAGTTGTCCAGTTCGGCGAAGGAACTCTCCGTGAGTTTGTAACGGGCCGGGGCAAAAGTGATATTCTCAAGTTCGGCGCCCTTCTCGTACTTTGGAGAGTTTATGGTCCCCTGGATGGAAGTCCGGATTCCTTCCGGATCCGGTACCGTGTACATGAAGATATCGACATTGCCGCTTACTTCGCCGGCCCCGCCGCTGACGGTCAGGGCCTTGCCGCTATTGCCTTCGTTTACCGCTCCCGGCGGCGGACTGCCGGCGCCGAAAATAGACGGAGTCGCCAGACCGCTCTCTGATTCGATCCCGTAGGTCCCAATATGGCTGCCGGGGGTGGGCCTGGCCCCGGCCACGGTCTCGCGGGCCATCAGATAAAATGGCATCCCGGGGGGAAGTTGTATTCGGTAGAAACCGTTTTCGTCGGTGCGCTCGGAGATGAACTCGGGCCTGGGGATATTGAGCTGGGATTTAGCCAGAACAACCACACCTCTGACGGGATTGCCGTTCTTGTCACGAACAACCCCTTCAGCAATAAAGGATTCCTCCCGGGACTTAAACGATTCGGCGGCTTCCGCGTCAAGCCGGCCCAGATCGATTACTTCCCGCTCTTTAACGATCAACACCCCGAGATCGCTCTTTGCCCCTTTGACAAAATAATATTGCTCGTCCTGCCGGGGAGGGCCGGGGGCCGCACCGGGTCTTCTCAGCAGCACCCCGGTATAATAGTTGCCGGCCAGCACCTTGATCATGAACCTGCCTTCCATGTTGGTGCGGGTAAGAAATTCCGGAACCCGGCGCAACCCGTCGCCTATGGGAGGCAAACCTTTATCCTTATCGAAAAATGAGATCAGGGCATCGGGCGCGGGGTGACCGTCAATATAGATCCGACCGTTGATCGTGCCCATTTTTTTGAGCATATAATCGGGCGGGGCAGCCTGGGTAGCCGCGGCAACTGCCAGGCAGACAAAAAAGACGAGTAAAGAACTGCTGATTTTTCTCATAGTCTTTTATTTTTCTCCGGATTCCCTATTTGATGGCTAAGCAAAAGACCGCCGGCAACAAGGTGGATGGCAATTTCACCCCGGAAGAGGGTATATATTTCAACCTTCCGGGACATTTTGCATGTTCTTCAGATTTATACAACTTAATAATCATTACTGCAAAAGACAAATCGGAAATAACCATAAGTAATCCAAATCCGTGAACGTTCGATAAAGAATCAGATGCGGGGAGGCACGATCTTGATTATCCCGCTATACCGGGCCAATTAATCCCAAGAGGCCAGATCCAAAGCAAGTTCGGCGGCACGCCGGGAGGCGCCGGGACTGCCGAGACCGGCAACCACCCCGGCGAGCTCCTCCTTCATCACTGCCGCGGCCCGGTGATCGCCGAGCAGCCTCACTAACTCGGCGCTTATATTTTCCGGGGTGGCATCTTCCTGAAGCAATTCGGCAACTACCTCCCGACCGGCAATCAGATTAATCAACGACGCGTAAGCGACCTTGATAAATCTCCGGCCCAGAAAATAGGTCAAGGGCGAAACCCGGTAGGAAACGACCATCGGTACATTCAGAATAGCCAACTCCAGGGTTACGGTGCCGGAAGCGGCCATCACCGCGTCGCAAGCGGCCATCAGATCGTAGCGCTCATCCCTGATCAACCTGATATCGAGATCGTTCTCTTCAAGCCCGCAACCGGCCAGATCCCCTTCGGTAAGACTCGGCGCCACCGGCAGCAGAAAGGTCAGCGGCCCCAGTTTATCCCGCATCAGCCGGCCAGCCTCAATAAAAATCGGCAGCATGGTCGATACTTCCCGGCGGCGGCTGCCGGGCAGAATGCCGACAATCCTCCGCCCTTCAAGGCGGATATCGTGTTCGGCCAGAAATTGTTCCCGGGGGTTGCCGACCCTTACTTCATCGAGAAGGGGATGTCCGACGAAATCCACTTCCATGCCGCGGCGCCGGTAGAAATCCCTTTCGAAGGGCATGATCACCGCCATCCGGTCAACCAGGCGCTTGATCTTTTTAACCCGGCCGCCGCGCCAGGCCCATACCTGGGGGCTTACATAATAAAAGACCGGAATCGAAAGTTTTTTGGCCTTGGCGGCCAGCATCAGGTTAAAGTCGGGCAGATCGATAAGAATCAATACCCCGGGCCGCTCGGTTTGCAGTTTTCGGCCGAGCAGGCGCTGGGCGGCGACAATATCGCGCAAGTGGCCGAACACCTCCGAAAGCCCCACCACGGAAAGCTTCGCCGCGTCATATAATGGCTCCATGCCTTGCCCGATCAAGGCCTCTCCGCCCATGCCGAAGACGGTCAAATCAGGCTGGATAGCCCTCATCGCCTTGATCAGATTGGCGCCATGCATATCGCCGGAAGCCTCGCCGGTTACAATCATCACCTTTTTCTCAGTCATGATCTTCTGCTTCACAGCCCGAGCTGCTCACGGTGTTTATCCAGATGGCCTTGGATCTGGCCGATAATTTCGATGGCGACTTTCAAGGCCCGCCGCCCTTCCTCGCCGGCAATTTTCGGCCTGGTCCGCTTTCCGACGTTGGCGACAAAATCGCGCAGCTCCATCTCCAGGGCGTCGATCTCCATATAGCAGGAATTATGGAAGGTGCGCCGGGGCTGGCCTGCCTCGTCAAACCCCTCCTCCTGGCCGATCACGGTCAACTCCTTCTTGCCATAATCAACCGAGATAAACGACCTGGGTTGGAAGATCCGCAACCGCCTGATGTTATCCAGGGAAATTCTGCTGACCGTAACGTTGGCGGTACAACCGTTTTCGAAGATCAGCCTGGCATTGGCAATATCGGTGGTCTCGGTCACCACCGGCAGACCGACGGTATGCACGGTTTGCAGCGGCGCCTTGACGATACTTAAAATGATGTCGATGTCATGAATCATCAGATCGAGAACCACATCCACGTCAAGGGCCCGGTTCTTGAAGGTGTGGATCCGGTGCGATTCGATAAAGATCGGCGTGGTCAGATGCTCTTCCATGGCCAGGATGGCGGGATTGAACTGTTCGAGATGACCGACCTGAATGATCCGTTTTTCAGCGCGGGCCAGGTCAATGAGTTCATCGGCCTCCGCGACCGTGGTCGTCATCGGTTTTTCCATCATGACATCGACACCGCCACGCAGACAGTCCAGGCCGATCCGGTGATGGAGAGTGGTCGGCGCGACGATGCTGACCGCGTCAACCAGGGGCAGGAGATCATGATAATCGGTAAAAGGCCTGGTCTTGTTGGCGGCGGCCACCTCTTGCACAACCGCCTGGTCCGGATCGGCAACCCCGACCAGCTCGACTTC
>JBHEOZ010000329.1:0-1806 GCA_046260555.1 Desulfurivibrionaceae bacterium | reverse complement strand
CGGATCACCGGCTCCTCGACCAGGACCCGGTTGATCCGGTCCAGGGAGGTGATTCCGCGCTGGAACAGGGTGGTCACCCAGCCGATCGCCATCATCGGCCAGGTCATCAGAAAGAGATAACTCATGAAGGCGACGAAATCGCCGATCGTGATGGCGCCGGCAATGGTCAGCCTCCCGCCGAAATAGACGACCAGCAGCAGGCTGAAATTGGCGATCATCGTCGAAAAGGGAAAGAGGGCGCCCTGGACCACGGCGAGCCGCAGGTTGTTATTGACGTACTCCCGGCCCATTTTATCGAAATAGCCGGTCTGGCGCGCTTCCTGGTTGTAAGCCTTGATCAGGCGGATCGCCCCCAGGGTTGAGCGGCTGAATTCGGTGAGCCGGGAAAACTGCTCCTGGACCCGGCTGAACCTTTTATGGAGCAGGGCGGTAAGCAGGCCGGTGAGCAGGGCGAGGATCGGCATCGGCGCCAGGGCGAGCAGGGTCAGGCGCGGATCGATATAGGCCATGAAAATTATGGCGGCGGCGGTCATCATGATGGCATCGACAAAGGAGACCAGGCCGATGCCGCAGGCCATCTGGACGGCGGTGAGATCGTTGCTGGCGAGGGCCATGATTTCCCCGGCCGGGCGGCGGTTGAAGAAAGGGCGGTCCAGGGTGACCAGTTTTGACAGTAAGCGGTTGCGCAGATCGCGCTCCAGCATCCTGGAGAAGCCGAGGATCAGATAGCGCCAGACGAAACGGCAGACGGCGATGCCGCCGGCGAAGGCGACGATAAGGGCGCCGTGGCGAAAAAGACCGGCGCCGGTGGCCTCGGCGTACTGTAAACTGTCGACCGCGCTCTTGATCACCCTGGGAATCAAGAGCTGGAGAAGGTCCACGCCCAGCAGGCCCAAAAAGCCGAGAAGAATCCGGGTCCGGTATTTCCGAAAAAGGGGGGTAAGCACCCGGAAGGCTTCACGTCCCTTCCGGAGCTGCGCGTTGTTCAACAATAAGGCCAAAATCGGCTCCGTAACAAACTCAACTTTCTGAGTTTGGTTAATCTCCCTATAATAAAGGGGGGTTGGTGATTTTTTCGTGCCTGTGTATCACAAGAAGCCAGAAGCCAGGAGTCAGAATCCAAGAGAAAAGCTTTAAAATCAGTCATTCCGACTTCTGTCTCCTGGTTCCTGGCTTCTTATCCTGGAATGCCACTATGACTCTGAATCATTTTATGACAGCAAACCAGTACCATAACAAGACAGAAAGTTGAGTTATTAATCCTTGTTATCTCGCCATGCAGTCGTCCGTTTCGGACCAGACGACGGTCCGGTTCCGGCCCGCCCTTTTGGCACGATAGAGGGCCTGGTCGGCCGATTCGATCAAGCCGGACTGGTCGGCGCAGTTTTCCGGAAAAACCGCGATGCCCAGGGAAATGGTCAGCGAGACCTGTTTGTCGTCGTTGAACAGGTTGAGACGGGAGATCTTGTCCCTGACCCTTTCCGACATGAGCAGACCGCCTTTGAGGTCGCAGTTTTCTAGGACCAGGGCGAACTCCTCGCCGCCGTAGCGGGCGGCAAGATCAACCTCCCGTCCTGAATCCGCGAGCACCGCGGCTACTTTCTTTAAGACCTCGTCGCCGAAGGGGTGGCCGAAGCGGTCATTGATATTCTTAAAATGATCCAGGTCGCCCAGGATCAGGCAGAGAGGGGTCTTGTTTCTCCGGGCCCGCTCAAGCATGACGCCGCAACCGTGCTGAAAGGTCCGATGGTTGGCCAGTCCGGTCAAGCCATCGGTGGTGGCCAGGAGGGATAGTTGTTCATGGGC
>JBHEOZ010000328.1:0-1806 GCA_046260555.1 Desulfurivibrionaceae bacterium | reverse complement strand
GCGCAAAGCGCCGTTTTATCCATCCAGGCCGTATCCCGACTCCGCGAGTTCTTCGGCTAACTCCTCGGCCCTGGCCGCCGCCGGCGAGTCGGGGAAGTTGTTCAACAGATATTCCACCCTGCCTCTGGCCTGATCAAACTTATTGGTCCGCATATAAAAATTGGCCACGTAGAGCTCATGTTCCGCCAGGAAGTGATTGGCCTTCTGGATAAGGGCCTTGGCCTCGGCGGTGTAGGGTGAGTCTGGAAATGTCCGGAGCAGCCTCGAGAAGGCCTGGATCGACTGATGGGCGCCGGTGGTGTCCCGGTCAATGGTATCCATGGTCCGGTAATGGCTTCGGCCGATCTGGAAAATCACATAGGGGACCGCCTCGTTGGTGGGATGGTTCGTTTCGAAGGATTTGTATAATTCCAGGGCCTCGCCGTAGTCGCCCATATAGAACTTGCTGTCGGCTGATTTAAGCTCGGCCAAGAGAGAAAAGCGGCTGAAGGGAAAGCGCTCCTTGATGATGTCGAATGTCTCAACCGCCAGGAAATATTTGCCTTTATCGAACTGTTCGAGACCCCTCTTGGCCAGCTCCTCGGCCGACATCTCTTCCCGGTCCTTAAGGCTGAGACCGCCGCAGCCGCTTATGAGGAAGAGGGTGAGCAGGATAGATAAAATCCGGGCTGCCATTGCTTTGTATGTTTTAGTCATGATCCTGAATCCGTGCAGGCTATTGGGAAGTTTACCCTTATCGGCCTGTAATTTAACTGGTTTTGGCCTTGGCGTGACCGGGTGGGGGAATCGCCCCAGCCCTTGAAGGACGTCTGCCGACGGGCCATCTGTTTGGCTGGTAACGGGTTGATTTACTATCAGGATGGTCAATCGTCGCCTCCTTGCATCCGACCCGTGCTCGAGGCTTATTTACTAAACGATAATCCTTTCAGTCCACTCCGGCAAGATAGTGTTCCGCCGACATGGCGGCCACTGCCCCTTCTCCGGCGCCGTTGATCACCTGTCTGATCCTTTTATTGATGATATCTCCCGCCGCCATCACTCCGGGCAGATTGGTCCGCATCTCCAGATCCGTTTTGACGAATCCTTCCGGCATTTCAAGCTGATCGGCCGGCAGCATCTCGTTGTTTGGGATGGTGCCGATCAGGACAAAGACGCCATGGACCGGCAGTTTTGATTTCCGGCCGTCACTATTGTTGAGCAGGGTTAAGCTTTCCACCCCCTGGGCGCCGCCTTCTATCTTAGTGACGGTAGAGCTCCAGGCAAACTCGATCCTGGGGTTGGCGAAGGCCATTTCCTGCAAGACTTTGGTGGCCCGTAACTCGGTACGCCGGTGGATGACCGTGACTTTGTCGGCAAATTTGGTCAGATAGACGGCCTCCTGGATTGCGGTATTGCCGCCGCCGACCACCGCGATCTCGGTATTCCGGAAAAAGGGACCGTCGCAGGTGGCGCAATAGGAAACTCCCTTGCCAATGAACTCTGCTTCACCGGGAACGTCGAGCTTGTTCGGCCTGGCCCCGGCAGCCAGAATAACCGCCTGACTGGTCAGGACGGTATCGTCAGCCAGGACGATTTTCTTTTCGGAACCTTGCAGGTCCATGGAGACTACTTCACTGTTGTTCCTGGTTTCAAGATCGAAGCGGGCGGCCTGGGCGTACATCTTCTCAGCCAGCTCGAAGCCGGAAATGCCTTCGGGAAAGCCGGGATAGTTATCAATCCAGTCGGTGTTCATCACCTGGCCGCCCGGGGCGCCTTTCTCAAGAAGCACGGTTTTAAGGCGGGCCCGGGCCGCATAGAGGCCGGCGG
>JBHEOZ010000327.1:0-1863 GCA_046260555.1 Desulfurivibrionaceae bacterium | reverse complement strand
CGAGCCTTCTTATACGGCTCCTTATGCCGTCTTGGCTGTACTGAATGGTCATGTTATTCTTTGACAACGGCTTAGCCCGCGGGGCCGTTGGAGGCGGTCCGTTCCGACGCGGCTGCGCCGGTAGACAAATCCGCCGGCCCATGGGTTTCGATCGGCTTGACAGATTTTGGTATACCGATTTATCTGAGCCGATATAAAAAAAGGGGCTGCCTCGCTTGGCAGCCCCTTTTCAGTTAATCAATTCCGGCCTGACCGGTATTTTACTCCTCACTCCTCACTTCCGCCTTCTGAATCGTAAAAATCGCGGATGGTCAGGAATGGACCACGAGCACCGGGCAGTTGGCGTAACCGATAGTTCGCTGGGTTACACTGCCCATCAGCAGCCGTCTGATCCCGGTTTTGCCGTGGGTACTCATGACAATCGCCGTCACCCCAAGCTCATCGGCCAACTTTGTAATGGCGGCATGGGGCTCACCCCGCCTGACGAAGGTCTCTGCCTGCATATCCAGCCTGGCCGCATCTTCCTTGAACTGATCTGCGATATCCTGCGCCTTCTTCTCAACTTCCCGGGCGGCGGCCTGGGAAAAAGTGACGAACTCGTTATCGACATCGGTCCGAGCCACCGCGATCACCGCCAGCCGGGCGGAACGGTTTTGACCTATCCGCAAGGCCTCCTGGCAGGCGCTATCACTGTTGGCGGATCCATCCGTAGCCAGCAGAATGGACCCCCAGGCGCCGTCCCAGGTGAACTTTTCCGGGACTACCAGGACCTTGCGGTCCGTATGACCGATTACCCGCGCCGTAACGCTGCCCATCAGGTCGCGCTCCAGATGGCTGATTCCCTGGCGGCCCATGACGATCAAGTCGCAATTTTCATCATGGGCAATGGCGGAGATCCGTTCAAAAGGCTCGCCCTGGACAAGATTGGTCAGGATATGCACCCCTTCCCTATCGGCAATGGCGCCGGCCTCGGCCAGCAGTTCATCGCCATGTCCTTCGATGGTTTTTTTGATATTGGCGACCCCTACCAGTTCGAGATCGCCGAGATAAGGGGGCACCACCGCCAGCACCTTGATCCAGCTGTTGTCCTGCCTGGCCAGCTTGGCGGCAACAACCAGGGCGTTTTTGGCGGTATCCGAGCCGTCATAGGCCACCAGGATTTTTTTGTATTTACCCATGGACGGTCTCCAACCCGCTTTTCCTCTCGTCACGCCGGGCGATAACCATTCCCTTTATCATATAATAGGTAATGAGCCCGCCGGCCGAGCCAAGAGCCACCATCAAAGCCCAGAAGCTTACCGAATTCAGCACCGCGGTAACCTGAGGGTCGAGGGCCTCCATGGCGCCGACATCGGCCAGGTAGCCCGGAACCTTGGCGCCACGGCTGACCGCAACGATCAACATGACCGCGGCCATGACGATTTTAATGATATGATCCTTGACGTAGGTGGTTCCCAAGGCGCCGAGCTGGACGCCGATCAATGAACCGGAGAGGATCAGCAGGGTCATCCTGATATCGACCAGACCGGCGAGCGCCCATTGGGTGGAACCGTAAGCGCCCATGATAAAGGCGATCACGAGTTCGGTAGCACTGGCGATGGTCGCCGTAGCGCCGATTACATAGATCATCCCCGGAACCCCGATAAAACCGCCGACTGCAATCGTTGCCGCCAGCATCCCGGTAAGCAGGCCAACCGGAATTGTGACCCAGGCGGAAATTCTGACCTTGGCAACCTTGAAATTCATCATGGGCGGAATATTGAGCTTCATCAGGGCCAGGGCCAGTTTGGGGACCTTGGTTTCTCCGTCGCCCTTGCTCATTTTATAGGCATCACGGGCAATGAACCCGCCGACCACCACCAA
>JBHEOZ010000326.1:0-1885 GCA_046260555.1 Desulfurivibrionaceae bacterium | reverse complement strand
AATTTTTCGACAAGCGCCGCATGGTCGCCTGATCGGGCGGGCTCAAGAACTGATCCTCCCTGCTTGCCACCCCGGAGCAGGGCACAAGCCGGATGGCATCCGCCCCGCATTCGCCCACGACCCTGGCTATTTTTGCCACATGGTCGTCATTGATCCCGGGATAAACCGTGGTGCGGATGATAACCTTGCAGCCCGCCGCCTTGAAGGCCTTGACCGCCAGCGGCTGCTCTTCCAAAAGCATCTCCGTCGCCCGGGCAAGGGGGATCGTTTTTTTACCCGGCCTGATCCAGGCGTAGAGTTTTTCCGCCACCTCCCGATCAACCGCGTCGATCAGGTGAGATTGATCGCTCTTGAACCGCAAGTGCAAGCGCAGACTTTTTCGTTTTTATGAAGTTTGATGATTTCCATTGTCTTTACCCGAAACCCGGGGACAGATGTAAAATCCGTCCCCACGTCTCTTACATGACTAATTCGAACTTCTGCTCGGATGCATCCCGATCCTGGCGATCCATCAAGACGCCGAGGATCTTCTCCAGAAGCCGCAGGCCCCCCTTGTAGCCGACCGTCGGGAAGTACTGGTGGCCCTGGCGGTCGAGGATCGGGAAACCCCAGCGCACGTAGGGGATGTCCTCGTCCCGGGCGATATACTTGCAGTAGGTGTTGCCGATAATCAGATCGACGGGCTCGTTCCTGATCCACTGGTGAAGGAGAAACATGTCGCCCCTGGCCTTGACGTTGACCTCGCAACCCATGTCCCCGGTAAGCTCCCTGATCCGCTTTTCGAACTTCTTGCCGGGAGTTCCGGTAACAATATGAATCGGCTTCATATCAATGGAGACCAAAAACTCGGTCATGGCGATAAGCTGATCGGGGTCACCGACCAGGGCGACCTTTTTGCCGTAGAGATACTGGTGCATATCGGAAATCATGTCGACCAGCTGCCCCCTTTCATGGACGATCTCCTCGGGAATATTTACCCCGGCAATGATCCGCAGGGCATCGATAAAGCGATCGGTCGCCAAAAGCCCGAAGGGCATGTCCAGCACCGAGCAGGGCACCTTGTACTTGGTGTCCAGCGCCCGGGCCGCATCGGCCGAGCACCATTCGCCCAGGGCCAGGGTGCCGATCGAATCACCGGTGCTTTTGAGCTCGGCCACGGTGGTGCCGCCCTCGGGGAACATCTTGTATTCGCCGGACAGGGGGCCGTTCAAGACCCCGGAGGTATCCGGGAAGAGAATGGTCTTGACCCCGACGAGATTGGTCATCCGCTTAAGCTCCTCCATATCGGCCGGCTCCACCCAGCCGGGGATGATATTGACCTTGCCGTTCTTCTTGTCGGTGGGCTCGGCCATCATCGCCATGGCCTTGACCATGCTGGAAAAACCGGTGACATGGGAGCCGGCGTAGCTCGGGGTCGAGGCACTGATCACGTACTTGCCCTCGGGGATCTTGCCCTCGCTCTGGGCCTTCTTCTTGATCTGGGGCAGATCGTCGCCGATGGTCTCGGAGAGGCAGGTGGTATGGACGGCGATCACCTCCGGTTCATAGACCGTGAAGATGTTATTGATGGCCTGCAGCATGTTGGCCTGGCCGCCGAACACCGAGGCGCCCTCGGTGAATGAACTGGTAGAGGCGGAGATCGGCTCTTTATAGTGCCGGGTCAAGGTTGAACGGTGGTAGGCGCAGCAGCCCTGGGAACCATGACTGTGCGGCAGACAGCCATGGATGCCCAGGGATGCGTACATCGCGCCGATCGGCTGGCAAGTCTTGGCCGGGTTAATGGTCAGAGCCTTGCGCTCGCTTATTTCTGTTGGTGTGTGTCGTAATAACATTTTCTTATCCTCAAATGTTGATGAGATTTTATCCAAATTCGGATTATCGGGTT
>JBHEOZ010000325.1:0-1918 GCA_046260555.1 Desulfurivibrionaceae bacterium | reverse complement strand
ATATCGGATGGGTCCCGGCTACTACAAGTTTCCGGATTTTTCAGTCTGACGACATCCTGATCGATCACTTCGGGCGGGAGGTAGATGGTGAAGTCGCTGGTCGGCCCGAGCAGCACACTGTGCGGCCGTTGCTGCTTATGCTCGGAAACCAGATTCGTTTCGGTCAGAAAAGCAAAAGAGGCATGTCTGAGTCTGGCCTCCCTTAAGATTATTTCGGGGTGCCAGATCGAAAGGCGGCTCAACCTGCCGTCCCGGCGCCGGCAATAGCCGCTCAGGGGGTGGCTCAGGTAGGCCAGGGCGGTCTCCCGGTCGGGGAAGCCCGGCGGGATAACCGGGTCGTCTTGATCCTGATATAGCTCGACCGCGGCGGCGGCCTGTTCCGATCTTGTCCGCATCGCATATTTTCGGTACAGCCCGGCAGCGCGGTCAAAGTCGAAGTCAAATTCAATTACACCCTTATGCCAGGGAAGCTGCCAGAGATGACGGGTAACGATGACGGACCAGGAGTCGAGAACGGTCCGCAGAAACCAGACGCATCTTTCCCCGGTCGCAGGGTCGATAATGTAAGCGCGGTAATTGACCTGGGCCATCCTAAGCTTCGGGAAAGGGTATACGGCAGAAGTAAAGTCTTCGTTGATAAAGGGAACCACCGAAACCAGTGCCCATGGCCGACCCTCGATCGACACGGTCGTCAAGCGAAACCGGTTCTGGATCAGGTTTGCCAGCTTTTCGGGCTCGACCGTGTAGGTGATAATCGCCAGGTGACGGGGGTGGCAGAAGACATCTAGGCCTCTCGGTGTCGGTCTTTTCGTCAAGATATCTTTGAACTTCAGTGGCTTGGGCATAATCATGGATTCGGGATGGCGATACTCATCTCGGCAAGAAAGCTTCAGGCTATTGCTGGGCCCGGGTATTTGAGAATCATTATGAATAATATTCTCTATTAATCGCTGGGAAGTACATATTTTTGTCTTTTTTGACCCTCCCGGCAGACCTTGAAAAACAAGTGTTTTTATTTATATGACCGATCCAGCGCGTTTGTTTGATACAGAAGCGTGGTCGCTGCCTGATTGGCACGTTACTTGAAGGTATATACAGTAAACGACACGCCAACGAATAGAGGTGGTCGAACAATTTTCAAGAGAGAGTGCAAGACATGAAGAACAGTATTGTAGAGAAAACATACAATGCCGCTTCCGAAAATGTAAAGCGGAACGGTTTCGAAACTTATCAGGAAGATGTTCTGCAGACTTATCTGCAGGATATCAACAAGTATAAGCTGCTCAGTGAAGAGGAAACCCTTGAGTATGCCCGAAGGTTGCGGGACGATGAGGATTCCGCCGCCGCGAGTAAGCTGGTGACGGCCAATCTCAGGCTGGTGGTCAAGATCGCCCAGGACTATCGAAAGTTTTGGATGGATGGTTTTCTGGATCTGGTCCAGGAGGGCAATATCGGTCTGGCCCGGGCGGTCGAAAAGTTCGATCCTGATCGCGGCATAAAATTTTCATACTATGCGGCTTTCTGGATCCGGGCCCGGATCATGAAGTATCTCATGGCCAATAAGCGACTGGTCAAGATCGGCACCACCCAGGCCCAGCGCAAACTGTTTTACGGGCTCGAAAAAGAGACGCGCCGCCTTGAATCAAAGGGCATCGAGCCCCGGGCTGAAGTTATCGCCGAGGCCCTGGCGGTCCGCAAGGAAGAGGTCGTCGAGATGGTACAGCGGCTCTATGGCGCCGAACTGTCGATGGATGCGCCGTTGGGCTCGGATAAGGAGAGAAGCTGTTACGATCTTCTGGAGGACGAAGGGCCATCCGTGGAGGAAACCATTGGCGACCTGCAGACCGGGGAAGTGGTGCGGGAGATTCTGGATCGGCATCGGGATTCCTTCAATGAGCGAGAGCGGGCGGTCCTGAGC
>JBHEOZ010000324.1:0-1931 GCA_046260555.1 Desulfurivibrionaceae bacterium | reverse complement strand
ACTTTCAACTTTTAACTTTTAACTTGTGGCTTGCAGCTTGCCCCTTGCAGCTGTCTTAACCTTGAACCTCATACCCCGTTGTTGTTTTTGCGGATTTTCCGGTATTGCGGACTGGCCGGCTTGCTTGGAGCGCGGGGGCTTTTGGCCTTGTCGATCTCGATGGAGACTGTCTTGCCGTTGATTTGGGCCTGCTGGAAGGCGGCGAGGATCTTCGGGGCATATCTGCTGTCGGCCTCGATCAGGGTCCGGTTCCGCATAATGTCGATTTTGCCCACATCGATGCGCCCGGCCCCGGGTATTTCGTTGATCTTGCCGATCAGGGCCTGGGGGAGGATGCCCTGCCTGCGCCCGACATTCAGGAAGAATCGGGTAAAGTGCCGGTCCCGGTCTGTTCCGCTTTTTGTCGGCGCCTGCTTTCGTTCGGTTCTGACCGGCGTTTTTTTCTGCGTCCTTTCTTGCAGCAGCCTTTCTTTCTGCGTCCTCTCTTTCAGCGGCCTCTCTTTCTGCGGCTTCCCGTTGATATTGAGGTCCGGGGCGTTCTTGTAATAGTCCAGGAAACGCCGGAACTCCCAGGAGACGAATTTCTTGATCAGTTCTTCCCGGCTCAGCTTTTCGAGCTTTCCGGCAACCTCGGCATAGAGGGGATCGATCCGTTCGTGGTCCACTTCGACCCTAGTGACCTCGTCAATCAGGCCGATCAGCTGTTTCCGGCAGATCTCCATGCCCGAGGGAATCCGGCCCTGGTTGAATTTCTTGTTGAGATTTTTTTCGATCTCCCTGATCTTGAATTTTTCCTTGAGATTGATAATGGCGACGGAGATCCCGGCCTGGCCGGCCCGGCCGGTGCGGCCGCTGCGATGGGTATAATTACTGGTATCGTCGGGAAGATTGTAGTTGATCACATGGGTCAGGTCGGTGACATCCAGGCCCCGGGCGGCGACGTCGGTCGCGACCAGCAGTTGCAGGTTTTTGGCGCGGAATTTCTTCATCACCTGATCGCGCTGGATCTGGGTGAGGTCGCCATGCAGGGCATCGGCGCTGTAGCCGTCCTGGATTAACCTGCCGGCGACGTCATTGGTTTCCTTCCGGGTTCGGCAGAAAATGATCGAATAGATATCCGGGGAATTGTCGACAATCCTCTTCAGGGCGGCATAACGATCCTTGGCATGGACCATGTAATAATCATGCCGGACGTTTTCGGCCCCGGCATTGCGTTTGCCGATGGTGATCTCGACCGGATCGGTCATGTATTTCCCGGCGATGGCCGCCACTCCCTTCGACATGGTTGCCGAAAACAGCAGGGTGCTTTTCTGGGAAGGGGTGTGGGCGAGGATCGCGTTCAGTTCATCCTGGAAACCCATCTGCAGCATTTCGTCGGCCTCGTCGAAGACCACGTAATGGACTCCGGAAAAATCGATCAGGCCGCGGTTGATCAGGTCGTTCAGACGACCGGGGGTGGCGACGATGATCTGGACCCCTTTGCGAAGCGCCTTGATCTGCGGCTCGATGCTCGCCCCGCCGTATACCGCCAGGACCCGTAAGCCCTCGACATGCCGGGCGAAGCCCTCCAGATCGCGGGCGACCTGCATGCACAGCTCCCGGGTTGGGCATAAAACCAGGCCCTGGGTCTTCCTGCTGCCGGAGTCGGTCAGCTGGATCAGGGGCAGGCCGAAGGCCCCGGTTTTGCCGGTGCCGGTCTGGGCGAGGCTGACCAGATCGATCGGCCGCTCCAGCACCAGGGGGATTACCCGGGCCTGAACGGGGGTCGGTTCGGTGAATCCGAGGTCGGTCAGCCCTTTCAGGAGATCGTCGTTAATGCCGAGCTTCGCAAAGTTATTCATAGTTGTTCTTTCTCTAAGAGGTGAAATGGTAACCGTTCAGCAGCACCACATCTTCGGACGATCGGCCCGGCTTACCTACACGAGGTACGC
>JBHEOZ010000323.1:0-1944 GCA_046260555.1 Desulfurivibrionaceae bacterium | reverse complement strand
GAAAAAGTGACCGGCAGAATCGATTACTTCGAAAATGAACTTCGTCGATACCGGACCCTGTTCGAAAAGCAGTCGATCTCCGAAGCAAAGCTCGACTCACTGACCCATGAGCTGGATCAGGCCAGGCTGACTCTCCGGGAGCTGCAAACCGAGGAGCAGAGGCTCCGGGAACATCTCAGACGCCACCTGATAACCGGACCGGCCGGCTGGCTGATCATCGCCCGCTACGCGGAACCGGGCGAATGGGTGACGATGGGCACGCCCCTGGCCGAGATCGGCGATTTCCGCACCCTGCTGGTATCTTTCGCCGTAAGCCACGCCGAATATCTCCGGATCAAGCAGGGGGCCGAAGCCCTAAGCCTCCGCCTTCCCGAGGAAGGCCTTACCGTCCCGGCCGAACTCCACGCGATCTCCCCGGATTTCGATCAGCAGACCAGAAAAATCAATCTTGAGCTTATCATCAAGCCCCCCCTCCCCGAACAGCGCGGCGGCATCAGAACGGAACTTGCCATCGAGATGCCCGAGCCCGGCGGCGCCCTGCTGGCGCCGACAAGCGCTGTCGATAGTCGTTACGATACCCACTGGCTGACCGCGGCCGACGGTGAAAAGGTACCGGTTATCGTCCTCGGCCCTGGCCCGGAACCGCAAACCCTGCGGGTTTCGGGCGAAGGAATCACGGCCGGCGACAAATTCCTCCGCGCCCCGGCCGACCGGCCCGCGCTCCGGGAGTAACGACCCGTGCAGGGAATCATCTCCTTTACCCTCAAGCAACGGGTCCTCTTCAACCTGCTTTTCGTCCTGCTGATGGTAATCGGGGTTTTGGTCATGTTCAAAAGCCCGGTGGAGCGCTACCCCAATATCGACTTCGGCAAGGCATACATCAACACCTACTTTCCGGGCGCTTCGCCCAGGGATGTCGAGACCCTGATCACTAAAGAGATCGAGGACTCCATCGAAGACCTGGAAAATCTCGACTACATCCGCTCGACCTCCTACCGGGAGCGCTCCAGCATCCTGGTCAAATTCATCGACGACACCGACTACCAGCGCAGTTACGACGAGATGAGACTCAAGGTCCAGGCCGTCATCGACGAACTGCCCCCCGAAGCGGAGCCGCCCCGCTTCACCTATATCGACGTCAACTTCTGGCAGCCGACCTTGAGCATCAGCCTCTACGGTGACCGGGACAACCGGGCCTTGAGCCTGATGGCCGATGAGCTGAAGATATCCCTGCGCCAGATCAAGGGGGTCAGGGAGGTGCGGCTCCAGGGCGAATTCACCCGAGAATTCCATATCGAGCTCGACCCGCTGCTGATGAGGCGCTTCGGGGTGACTTTCGACGAAACCGCCGCCGCCCTGGAAAGCGCCAATATTTCGATTCCGGCCGGCGATCACACCACATCGGGCGGCGAATTCATTATCAAGGTGGACGAGCGTTTCCGTGACCGGCAGGCGGCGCTCGACACCATCGTCCGCCGGGACGGAGACGGCTCCTTTATCCGGGTCGCCGATCTGGCCGCGGCCGCCTATCTCTCACACCGGGACCCCTTCGCCCTGACCTCGGTGAACGGCCGGGACTGCGTGACCCTGCAGATCGTCAAAACGCCGGAGGCCAACGCCCTTGCCATTGTCCGGGACGCCAAAAAAGTTATCGCTTCCTATGAAGAGCCCTTCGCCGCCGAACAGGTCGAAATGGTGATGATCCAGGACTCCACGGTCAAGATCAGGGACGCGATGCGGGTTCTCGGCTCCAACCTGCTGCTCGGGGTGATCCTGGTTTCGGCCCTGATCTGGTATTTCATGGGGTTCCGCAATGCCGCCCTGACCACGATCGGCATCCCCTTCGCCTTTCTGGTCACCATGATCATCCTCTATCTGACCGGCAATTCGATAAACGAAATCTCCCTGTTCGCCTTCGTGCTGGTCAGCGGCATCATTGTCGAC
>JBHEOZ010000322.1:0-1972 GCA_046260555.1 Desulfurivibrionaceae bacterium | reverse complement strand
CGTTTATATCCTTTCTCTTCCTCTTTTTTTTCGGGGTCACCCTGCACTGGATCCTGTCCCGACAAAAAAGAATATGGCTGAAAATTTTCCTGCTGATCCAGGTTGAACTTTTCGGGCTACTGCTCCTGTTTCGCCGCCACTCCGATACGACCGCCTTTGTCGATATCGTCGAAAACAACCTGCGGCTGCTGCTCGCCTTTCCCGCCGCCTTTATAACCGGAGTCGGTTTTCTTCTTTACGCCCGTCAACTTCGCGGCCTAAGCGCGCGGGGGGCCGGCAACTTCGCCGGGGCGGGGATCGCCTTTATCGCCTACGGGGTCTGGACCGGCCTGGTCAGTTCCGGAACCGTAATCCTGCTACCGGTGGAGATTTGGCGCGGGCTTGCCGCCTTTATGGTGCTGCACTTTATCATGTACGGCCTGGATCTGTTTCTGGATGAGCGGGAAGCCAAGATCGCCGAACGCCTGCAACTGGCGGCCCGCTCCGAAAAACTCAGCGCGGTGGGGCGGCTGGCAGCCGGAGTTGCCCATGAAATCAACAACCCCTTGGCCAACGTCTCCCTTCAGCTGGAATTACTCCACAGGGATCCGGCGGTGACCGGACTTCCCGAAAAAGTTATCGGCCGGCTGCATGCTATCGAGAGAAACATCGAAAAATCGGCCCGCATCGCCCAGGAACTGCTGGTCTTTGCCGGAGGCCGGGAAAGCAGCGCTGAACTCATGCCGGTGGATCTTGCCCAGGCAGTCAACCACGCCTGGCAGCTGGCCGCCCATCGCGCCGACAACCACCATTTACAGTGCCGCCTTGCAGCGATGCCGCCGGTGAGCGGTATTCCGCTGAAACTCGAGGAACTTTTCCTTAATCTGTTTCTGAACGCCATGGACGCCATGCCGGAAGGCGGCGTTATCGAGGTATCGGGCCGGCGCAAGGAAAAGCAACTGCTGGTGGAGGTCGCCGATTACGGGGCCGGATTCCCCCCGGATAAAAAGGCGCTGGCGCTGGAGCCGTTTTTCAGCACCAAGGAGATCGGCCAGGGTACCGGTCTCGGTCTTGCTATCTGTTACGGGATCATGGAACTGCACGGCGGCGCCATCGAGGTGGCCTCCCGCTCTGAGGGGACCGGGGCGGTGGTCACCCTGACCTTTCCCCTGGAACCGGCGCCGGGCTGAAAGATCGGATACGGCAAGACCGCGAAGTGTATTCGACTATGGGTTCCTGACGGCTTTATACCGGTGAGCCTGTTGTCCCGGCTCACCGGCTTAAAGCGCCTTTCCCTGTCTTGACAATAACCGTTAATGGATTTGCAGGAGCTCGATCTCGAAGATCAGGGTTTGGTTGGGGCCGATCTTGCTGCCCGCCCCGCGGGGGCCGTAGGCCAGCTCTGCCGGGACGAAAAGCTCCCACTTCGCGCCCTCCCGCATCAGGGGAAGGGCCTCCACCCAGGCGGGGATCACGGTTTTGACCGGAAAGACGGCCGGTTCCCCACCCTCATAGGTGTTGTCAAATTCGACGCCGTCAATGAAAGAGCCGCGGAAGTGGACCTTGACATTGTCGTCAACGCTCGGCCGGGGGCCGTCGCCAGGCCGGATAATCCGGTACTGGAGGCCGCTCGGCAAGGTTATCACATCCTTCCTTGCGGCGTTTTCGGCCAGGAAGCTCTCGCCCGTCGCCAGGTTGTCGGCGGCTTCCTTCTCCAGAACGGCCTTCCTCTGGTCGACAAAGTCCTGTCTGACGCGGTCGAGTTCCTCTACCGAAAGGGCCAGCTCCCCGCCGGCCAGGCCGTCCCTGAATCCCCGAATCAGCATGTCCCCTTCCAGATCAAGCTCCTGGTTCGCGAGGTCGCGGCCGATATCGACGCCGATCCCGTAGCTTGCCTTCTGGGCAGCGCTTTGCGGTTTAATCTCCGCCGGCGCTTCTTGCCGGCTCACTTCGTCGCAACCGCCGAGCAGCATGACCGCCGCCAGCGACCAGC
>JBHEOZ010000321.1:0-1974 GCA_046260555.1 Desulfurivibrionaceae bacterium | reverse complement strand
GGTAAACGGTTCATGCAACCCCCCGCTAAGGCAGGATCTCAAGCCGAGTAAAACCAGGCCCAATATCGCGGTCGTAAGCATGGGCGGCATGGAGGTCGATCTCCATCTTGGCCAGGCCTATCGGGTCCTGATCTACGGGCCAAGGCAAGACGGCTTGACCTCCCTTCTGGGTACCCGTCCCGTTCCCGAGCCGGGCATCGGCGGCAGTCGCTGGGAGGAGCTTGCCGGATCGCTGCCGGACTGTTTTGCGATTCTGGCGGCCAGCGCCGGAGAGAGTCCCAGGCGCATCCTCGGCGAACAAGGCATTACCGTCCTGATCACCGACGGCGAGATCGAAGGGACAATCGATATGCTCTATAACGGAACCCGAAAAGGTAAATGCAAGAAGTAACCACCACAACTTACAACTTACAACTTGCAACTTATAACTTATAACTTCAGGCACTTAATAAGGAGCCACCATGGCCATCCCGGAAAGGCAGATAATAGTCTGCCAGAGCTTTCGCGTCGCGGGCGACAAGAAGGGCATCTGTCACAAGCAGACCGACGGTTTTCTGCAGTATATCGAAGAGGAGGTCCTCGATCGGGGCCTGGACTGCCTGATCACTGCCACCACCTGTCTCAAGCAATGCGATTCCGGGCCGATCATGGTGATCCAGCCGGAAAACTGGTGGTTCAAGGGGGTCGACAGCGAAGAGGCGATCGACGCCATCCTCGACGGGCTGGAAGAGGGCGAACCGGCTGCCGGTTACCTGATTTTATAATCCTGAATCAGAACCTATCGAGGAGTTTTGTCATGCCGGAAGAAAAAATAGCCGCCGCGGCCGGCCTGATCGGGTTCGGTGATATTAAAAAAGAACCCATCGATGACTGGCAGCACTTTCTGGCCGAGGGCAAGCAGTTTCTGGCCACGGCCGGTAATGGTTACGCCAAACGGCAGCAGGTTTTTACCGCCGGGATCCTCTATAACCTGGTGGCCATGGGCATCGAAAAGCTGATCATGGCCCTGTTGATGAAGAGCGGCAATCTCCCCTATAACCATACCATGCACGATCTGGTCGAAGCGATGGAAGAATTTCTGCCCGGGCGCCTGAAAGATCTTGGCGACCGGCTCAAGGCCCTCGATACCTACCAGGAGATCTGTGATGTCGAGAGCTATAACATTGCCCCTCCCGCCATGGCCGAAGTCGCCGGGATGCTGGAGTTGGCTGGGAAGGTAAAGGCCTTGACCGAAATAGGAATTGCCGACTGATTCGATAATAGCCTTCCGATGAAATAGGCGAAATCTTGCGCAAAGCGCAGCGGCATATAGAAGAAGACAAGCTATCTCCGGCTTCGCCGGTCAAGATGAGATAATCGAAAAACCCTTTAATCTAAAAAGAGAGACAACAACCATGGCTCGTAAAGATGTAGAAGATTTGCTGGTTGCGGGCGGCGAGGACAGGAATGTCCGGGCCAGATACAATGTCCCCGCAACCATGGAGGAGTTCGTCGCCCTGGCAGCCGAAGACGGCTACCACTTCACGGTTGAAGAACTTGCCGCGATCCTTAAAGAGTCAGGCGATGTTTTCGAGAAGAACGGCAACCCCGCCAAGCGCCAGATCTGGTGGGTCTGATTGGAACCATCATTGCTGGTGGAGCGGCAGCTTGATAGTGATTACGGTCTCGTTGCCGGTCGTGTCGATTTCAAGTTTGCCGTGGTTGGTCTGGGCGAACCTGGTGATTATATTGAGGCCGCGGCCCCGGACTTCGCCTTTTTTTATCTGCTCGAACTGGTCGGCGGGGATCAGGCCGGTGTTGCCGATGGTGACGCAGGCCATCCGCCCTTCCCTAAAGCAGCGCATGGTCAGCCGGCCTCCTTCGGCGGGGATTGCCTTGGTGGCATTGTTGAGCATATTGTCCAGGACCCGCTCCAGGCCGTAAAGCGGGCATAAAACCAAGAGGCCTTCCTCCCGGCACAAAGACTCGGCGGCG
>JBHEOZ010000320.1:0-1983 GCA_046260555.1 Desulfurivibrionaceae bacterium | reverse complement strand
GACCAGCACCCCTTCATTGGTGCAGACCGCCACATAGGGCCGGGTAATGCCTTCGATCTTCGGCAGGGTGGCACAGGCCGACAGGCAGCCCCGGAACTCTTCGGTCCTGTCGTTATCGAGCAGTCCAACCGCGTCGGCCCGGCAGCGCGTACAATGCCGCATTTGGGGCAGGTACTTCTCCGCCATATTGCGGATCTCGGCCATCTGTTTCTTGCCCGGCTGCGGCAGCTCCCCGAATGGGGTGCCGACATTGGGAAACATTGCCATGCAGTTTAAAAGGTCCGCGCCGAGCTCCTCCATTTTGGCGGCTACCTTCTCGACGTGATGGTCGTTGATGCCGGGAATAACGATGGTGTTAATCTTGACGGTGATCCCGTGTTTCTTGAGTTTGGCGATGGCGGCCAGCTGCCGCTCCAGCAGTAGCTCAGCGCCCTGGACGCCCCGGTAGACGATCTTGCCGTCCTGGATAAACTTGTAGATCCTGGCGCCGATCTCCGGATCGACCGCGTTGACCGTAATGGTCACGTGGGAGACATTCAGTTCGGCCAATTCCTCGATATACGGTTCGATGCCCAGGCCGTTCGAGGCCAGACAGAGGATGGTCTCCGGGAATTTTTCGCCGATCAGCCGCATGGTGGTCATGGTCTCTTCCGGATTGGCAAAAGGGTCGCCGGGTCCAGCAATGCCCGCCACCGAAATCCGCGGCTCCTTTTCGAGAACCTTTTCCATATAGACCAAGGCCTGATCGGGCGAGAGAATGGTGGAGGTGACCCCGGGCCGAGATTCGTTGACGCAATCGTACTTGCGATTGCAGAAGTTGCACTGGATATTGCACTTCGGCGCCACCGGCAGATGGACCCGGCCGAACTGCCCCTTGACCTTGGCGTTGAAGCAAGGGTGCTTGGAGTAGTCCTTGGTTGGCGGGGTGGTTGGGGTTGTCATGGCGGAGTCCTTAGAGTTATAAGTTTAAAGTTATAAGTTGCGGTGGTTACGATTTCAGGCCGTCATTGCGAGGAGCTCTCACATATACGAATACCCCACCGGCGACTTGTCCTGCTTCACCTGAATCATCGCGTTGGCGATCAGGTCGAAGAGCTGCTGGGCGCCCCCGTAACCGATATGCAATATGCGCTGGCCGCCGACCCGGTCGTGGATCGGAAAACCGACCCGGATCAGGGAATCGCCAGTTTCCGGGCCAACGGATAGCCTTTGGAGTGGCCGATGATCAGGTCGGGTTTCAGTTCCGTCGCCCGGGCCTCAATCTCGTGGAAGTCGATATCCTCGTAAGCCTCCGGGGCGACTTCACAGAGCCCATCAGTCGCTTCAAGCACCTTCTCCCGAAGCCTGCCGCTCTTGCCGCCGGAAGCGCAGAGCACCGGCTGGACGCCGATCTCGGCCAGGAATCCGGCCAGTCCGACCACCAGGTCCTCCTCGCCGTAGAGCACCGCCCTTTTACCGAAAATATATTTGTGGCCGTCCACCAGACTGTCGATCAGGCGGCCGCGGGCCTTCACATACCGCTCCGGGATTTCTTGCCCTGACAGGGTTTCAAGCAGGGCGAAGAAGCGGTCGGTAGCACCGACTCCGACCGGCATGGTCAGCCGGTGGTTCTCGACTCCGTAAGTCTTTTCCAAGTATTCCCCGCCGCTATCCCTGGGGCTGATAGTCGAGCCGAATTCGATGGTCGCCTCCGCCCCGCCCATGGTCCGGATCTCCTCAATCGGGGTACCGCCCTCGGGGATCAGTTGATATTCGTCGAGGGCCGGACCATCCAGGGTCTCGGAGATATCGGGCAGGACGGTGGCGGAAAGATCGAAATCGGCCATGACCTCTTTCAGGTGGCGCAGATCGGCCGGGGAGAGAAAACCGGGCAGCAGATTGATCCGGCCGGTCGCAACGGTCAGGCCGCAGAGGGTCTTAAGGACGCTCAACACCGCGGCGTGAAACCCTTCCATATGGGTCCCCGAGTAACTGGGGGTGGAG
>JBHEOZ010000032.1:10472-12055 GCA_046260555.1 Desulfurivibrionaceae bacterium | reverse complement strand
GGTAACCCGGACCGGTGCTGCCGATGAAGCTTCTGAACTTATTCAAAAAGGACCGCGGGGAGCTTCACCCCCTGATTGCCCGGAACCATCAGGCCTTTCGGAATTTCGAAAAGAATCTGCCGCTGCACGAATACGAACTGGTGGTCCTCGATACCGAGCTGACCGGGCTTAAGGTGAAAAAAGCCGAAATCGTCGCCATCGGCGCCGTCAAGATACGCAATCTCCGGATCCACTGCGCCGAAACATTTTACGCCCTGGTCCAGCCCGACGATCCATTACACACATCGAGCACCCTGATCCACCGAATCACTCCCGGTGAACTGCAGATGGCGAAAAAGCTCCGGGAGATACTCCCCGCTTTCCTGGAGTTCTGCGGCGACGCCATCCAGATGGGCCATTACCTGCGCCTCGACCTGGAGTTTCTGAACGCGGCCGCCAAGGATTTGCTCGGCGGGACCTTAAAAACCCCCTACCTGGACACCATGCGGTTGGCCATGGCCTATAACGAGGCAAAACACGGCCATTATTACGAGCACAGCAATATTCACGGCGCCTACACCCTGAACGCCCTGAGCAGGGAGTTCAACCTGCCTGAATTTCGAGCCCATAACGCCCTGAATGACTCGTTCCAGGCTGCTTACCTTTTTCTGTACCTGACCAAAAAAATGAAGGATTACGGCTTCAGAACCCTGGACGATTATCTCCGGGCGGGTCGAAAATGGAAAATAATCATGTAATGCGGTTTAAGCCGTAAACCGGTTGCCCGGGCGCCACCACCTTGGTCCTTAGGGAAAAGGGGAGCGCCCGGAAAATAACATCTCGGCTTATTGACACCATTAAACCACTATGCTATAAGTCGAAATGACTCCTAGTATTATACCACATTGTGGCACAGCCCTTCTTCGGCGCCCGCGCCTGCCCTGAAATGGAGATTTCACAGTCCCGCGGCCTATCAGATCCACCCAGGATTTCGGAAATTCGATAAATAAAGATGAACATCGAGGAGATATGCAGAGGATAATTTTCCTCTTTGCAACAACGTAAACCCAAGCTTTATTAATCTAAAAAAAAGGAGATTATTATGAAGAGCGCCAGTGAATACTGGAGACGAAATCTCAGGCTGGTCATAGCCTGCATTATCGTCTGGTTTGTCGTTTCGTTCGGTTTTGGCATTATCCTGGTCGATGTCATGAATTCCATAAGCCTGGGCGGCTACAAGCTTGGTTTCTGGTTCGCCCAACAGGGTTCCATCTACGTTTTCGTAGGCCTGATCTTCTTCTATGTCAAGAAAATGAATCAACTCGATCGTGAATTCGACGTTCACGAAGAATAACCAGGGGAGATAATAAAAAATGGAACTCAAAACACTTACTTTTCTGGTTGTCGGCGCCACCTTCGCCCTCTACATCTGGATCGCGATCAAATCGCGGGCGTTAACCACCTCCGATTTCTATGTGGCCGGCAAAGGCATTCACCCGGTCCTGAACGGCATGGCCACCGGCGCCGACTGGATGTCGGCGGCCTCCTTCATCTCCATGGCCGGAATGATCTCGTTCATGGGGTTCGACGGGACGGTGTACCTG
>JBHEOZ010000032.1:2979-10462 GCA_046260555.1 Desulfurivibrionaceae bacterium | reverse complement strand
CCTTCAACGGCTACGACGCCTCCGCCTATCTGATGGGTTGGACCGGCGGTTACGTGCTGCTGGCCATGCTGCTCGCCCCATACCTGAGGAAATACGGGAAATTCACCGTGCCGGAATTCATCGGCGACCGTTTTTACTCGAACACCGCCCGGATGGTGGCGATCATCTGCCTGATCACCGCCTCGATTACCTACGTTATCGGCCAGATGAAGGGGATCGGCGTCGCCTTCTCCCGCTTTCTCGAGGTCGATTACGGCGTCGGACTCTTCGCCGGGATGGCGATCGTCTTCATCTATGCCGTTTTCGGCGGCATGAAGGGGATCACCTATACCCAGATCGCCCAATACTGCGTGCTGATCTTCGCCTACACGGTGCCGGCGATCTTTATCTCACTGCAGCTGACCGGCAACCCCATTCCCCAGCTCGGTCTCGGCAGCACCATGGCCGACGGCAGCGGCATGTATCTCCTCGATAAACTGGACCTGATCTGCCAGGATCTGGGCTTTGCCCAGTTTACGGAGCAGAAAGGTTCGACCCTGGATATCTTCCTCCTGACCATGTCCCTGATGATCGGCACCGCCGGCCTGCCCCATGTCATCACCCGGTTCTTCACGGTGCCCAAGGTCAGGGACGCCCGCTCCTCGGCCGGTTGGGCCCTGGTATTTATCGCAATCCTCTACACCACCGCCCCGGCGGTCGGCGCCATGGCCCGTCTCAACCTGATGGAAACCATCCAGACCGGCGAGGTCGGCGCTGCCGGGAGTAATCTCTCCTACGCCGCGGCGCCCAGCTGGTTTAAGAACTGGGAAAACACCGGCCTCCTCGAATTTGAAGACAAAAACAACGACGGCCTGATCCAGTACTACGGACCGGGCATTGCCGACCAAGCCGAAAGTTACGGCTGGCAAGGTAATGAAATGGTCAAAGTCGACCGCGACATCATGGTCCTCGCCAATCCCGAGATCGCCGGACTGCCCAACTGGGTGATCGCCCTGGTCGCCGCCGGCGGCATTGCCGCGGCCCTCTCGACCGCGGCGGGGCTGCTCCTGGCCATATCCTCGGCCATCTCCCACGACCTGTTGAAAGGCATCTTCATGCCCCAAATTAACGAAAAACAGGAGTTGCTGGCCAGCCGACTCGCCATGGCCGGCGCCATCGTCGTTGCAGGTCTCCTCGGTCTCCATCCGCCGGGCTTTGCCGCCCAGGTGGTGGCCCTGGCCTTCGGTCTTGCCGCCTCCTCGATCTTCCCGGCCCTGATGCTCGGCATCTTCGCCAAGCATGTCAACAGCAAAGGCGCGATCTGCGGAATGCTGGCCGGACTGGGCACCACCCTGATCTACATCTTCTGGTTCAAGGGCTGGTTTTTCATTCCGGGGACCAACATGGCCCCGGACAACGCGGCCAACTGGTGGTTCGGCATCTCTCCGGGTTCTTTCGGCGCGGTCGGCGCCCTGTTCAACTTCGCCGTCGCCCTGCTCGTTTCCGGCTTTACCGAAGATCCGCCGGAACACATCCAGCGGATGGTTGAAGATATCCGCGTACCGAGAGGCGCCGATCTGGCTTCCGACCATTAAAGCTGAGTTGAGCAGCTTGTCTGCTCTTACGAAAATTATGCCCTGTGGGTATAATTGACGAAATCTGAATCCGTGAGCGTTTTTCTCCCGGAATAATGGAACGGCGTGTTTGCGTAACGGCAGGCACGCCGTTTTTTTAATAACCCTTTTCAGTGGATTTTTATGCCCAGCTGAAATATCCTTATCATTACTTAATTTTCACAATGATCATAGGAGGACACATGGATAGCAACGAAAAAATCACCAGTCTATCAACCGAAGGCCGGGTTTTTCCTCCCCTTGCGGAAGGCCGGGATCAAGCTTTTGTCAAGAGCATGGAAGAATACGAAGCCATTTACAAGCGGTCGATGGAAGACCCCGAAGGTTACTGGGGAGAAAGGGCGGAGGAGCTGATCTCGTGGGACAAGAAGTGGGACAAGGTTCTCGAGGCCGACATGGGCAAACCGGAGATCAACTGGTTTGTCAACGGCAAGCTCAACATCTCCGCCAACTGTCTCGATCGCCATTTGACCAACGGCCGGCGCAACAAGGCCGCCATCATCTGGCAGGGGGAGCCCGAGGAAGACGTCAAGGTCTACACCTACCAGATGCTGCACACGGAGGTCTGCCGGGCCGCCAATCTACTCAAAAAGATGGGGGTTAAGAAAGGCGACCGGGTCGCGGTCTACCTGCCGATGATCCCGGAGCTCGCCATCACGATGCTGGCCTGCACCCGGATCGGGGCCAGTCACAGTGTCGTATTCGCCGGTTTTTCCGCCCATGCTTTACGGAACAGGATCCAGGACTGCGAAGCAAAGGTCCTGATCACCTCCGACGCGGTTCTGCGAGCCGGCAAGACCATTCCCTTGAAGCCCAATGCCGACAATGCCCTGGCGGAGTGTCCCACCATCGAGAAATGCCTGGTTGTCAAAAGAGCCGGCAACGAGGTTGACATGCAGGCCGGCCGCGACCTCTGGTACCATGAAGCGATCAGTGCCCCGGACATCACCAGCCAGTGCAAGCCGGAAAGCATGGATGCCGAGGATATGAGCTTTATCCTCTACACCAGCGGCAGCACCGGCAAGCCAAAAGGCGTAGTCCATACCACCGGCGGCTACCTTACCTATGCCGCCCACACCTGCCAGCTGGTCTTCGACCTGAAAGACAACGATGTCTACTGGTGTACCGCCGATATCGGCTGGATTACCGGTCATACCTACATCCTTTACGGCCCCCTCGCTTTGGGCGGCACCTCCCTGATGTTTGAAGGCGTCCCCTCCTACCCGGATACATCGCGATTCTGGCAGATCGTTGAAAAATTCCAGGTTAATACCTTTTATACCGCCCCCACCGTCATTCGGGCCCTGATGCGGGACGGCGTAGGTCCGACCCAGAAGCACGATCTTTCCAGTCTGCGGATCCTGGGCTCGGTGGGTGAGCCGATCAACCCCGAGGCGTGGATGTGGTATCACGAGAATATCGGCATGGGCAAGCTGCCCATCGTCGATACCTGGTGGCAGACCGAGACCGGCGGTATCATGATTTCGGCTCTGCCCTATGCCACTCCGACCAAGCCCGGGTCGGCCACCAAACCGCTGCCCGGCATCGATGCACTGGTCGTCAATGACGAAGGGAAGCCGGCCGCCGTTAACGAGGGAGGTCGATTGACCATCAGAAAACCGTGGCCCGGCATGTTGCGCGGAGTCTACAAGGATCCGGAGCGTTTCAAAAAAACCTATTTCGAAAAATTTTCCGGCATTTACGACCCTGAAGATGGCGCCCGGGTCGACGCGGACGGTTATTTCTGGATCATGGGCCGTCTTGATGACGTTATCAACGTCTCCGGCCATCGCCTGGGAACCGCCGAGATCGAATCGGCCCTGGTCGCCCATCACGATGTGGCGGAGGCCGCCGTGGTCGGCGCCCCCCACGAGCTCAAGGGCCAGACCATCTACGCCTACGTCACCCTCAAATCCGGAGTGGAGTCTTCCGAAGAGCTCCGCGCCGCGCTCAGGAAGCATGTCCGAGCCGAAATCGGGCCGATCGCCACCCCGGAAATCATTCAATTTTCCGAGGGACTGCCGAAAACCAGAAGCGGCAAGATCATGCGTCGCATTCTTCGCAAGATCGCGGCCGGCATGACCGAAGAGCATGACTTCGGCGATACCTCCACCCTGGCCGATCCTTCGGTTGTGGATACCCTGGTGGAAGGGAGCAAGGAATTCGTCAAGTAATTACGCTTTCCGCCGATAATCTTAAAAAAGGGAGCCGGCCGCCGGGCCGGCTCTTTTTTTTATCCTCCTGAATCTGCTCATCCCAACCGGGAATTTTATCATGCTGATCAACACCTTCATCCATATCCAGGGCATCGGCCCAAAGACCGAGGCGGACCTTTGGCAGACCGGCATCCGCGACTGGCACGATTTGCTGGAAAAGAGTTCCCGGGCCTTCTCTCCGGGCAGGGGGGCCTACATCGCCGGAGCCCTGACCGAGTCATTGGCCAAATCCACCGACCCCAATTATTTTGCCGGCCTGCTGCCGGCCTCCCAGCAGTGGCGGATCTTCCCCGACTTCCGGAAAAGCACGGCCTATCTCGACATCGAAACCACGGGGTTATCCGATTACTGCGAGATCACCACCATCGCCCTCTATGACGGTGCGACAATCAAATACTATGTCCAGGGCGAAAACCTCAATGATTTCCCGGCGGACCTGACCAAGTACGAGGTTCTGGTCTCTTACAACGGCAAAAGCTTCGATATCCCGGTTATCGAACGCTATTTCGGCCTGAGCATCGAACAGGCCCATCTCGACCTGCGTTATATCCTTTACAATCTGGGATTCAAGGGCGGCCTGAAGGGTTGCGAAAAGCAACTCGGCTTAAACCGGGAGGGGCTGGATGGGGTCAACGGCTGTCTGGCCGTACTGTTGTGGGATCTGTACCGACGGACCGGGGAGCGGCGCGCCCTGGAAACTTTACTCGCTTACAATATTATGGATACGGTCAATCTGGAGACATTGCTGGTCGAAGCCTACAATCGCAATCTGGCCCTCACCCCGTTCCGGGGAGAACTGGAGCTGCCGCTGCCGGACCGGCCGCCGATCCCCTTCCAGCCGGATCCCGTCTTGCTCGGCGAATTGATCAATTCCCAGGCCTCCGGCTTTTACTGAGTTTCAGAAGTCAGTGCTTGGAAAAGACCTTGTCAATCGCCAGTTCGGCCGGGTAACCGTGATCGAACTTAAAGTGATGGTAGCGTGATTCAAGTCCCCAATCCTGCTTGCTGTTATCGAGATGCTCCTTGATTGCAGCCAGCAGTTCCGCGAAGAATTCTTGATCGCATTCGCTATAGATCAGAAAGTCCGAACTTTTCCTGAGCAACATCACCGTGTTATCGCCATTGCCGCCTTTGCCTTCAAACTCCTCGGCGGTCAGGTGGAGCTTCTGGCCGATCTCGTCCAGGATCTGGTCGGCCTTGATAAAACCTATCTCTTTATTAAACTCCCGAAGCCCGGGGAAATTGGCCACAATCAAATAATAGGGCTGCTCGCTCTTGGCCAGCATTCTCGCGTCATCGAGATAGAGCAGATACCGATAATTATAAAAATCACTGAGCGGCTCCCGGAAATAGGACATCTGCCTGAAAAGCTCAAGGTCCTCGCTGTAATCCGCCTGAAACTCACTGGTAACCTCCAGGGGACTCCAATTCTCGGTAATCCTTTCAACTATTTCGACGATCTTATGATCAAGCCGCCCCTCCTTGGCCTCATACCAGAGAATGGAAATAGCCTTATCCCTTGAAACCGGCTTCTTATAGGGCCTCCGGGCAACCAGGGCCTCGAATACATCGGCGGTGGCGACGATCCTCTCCAATTGCCCGATCTCGTCACCTTTGAGGCCGTAAGGATAGCCGGAACCGTCCAGTCGTTCGTGATGATGAAGAATAATTTTGCGGATTCGATAATCATGATGGTGCTTGGCGAAAAGACTGGCCCCGACCAGGGGATGGACTTTCATGATATTGCGATCCATCCGGTCGAACACCCCGGGTTTCAATAAGATATCGTCGGGAATTGCCACCTTGCCGATATCGTGGACCAGGCAACCGAGTTGAAGAACCTCCATCTCCTCGAAACCCATCTCCAGTTCCAACGCCACGCGCCGGGATATTTCGGCAACCCGTAAGGCGTGCTCAAAGGTGGAATGGTCGCGATTGGCCAACATCTCATACATGATTTCAAAGAGGTTGACGATCAGATCGTCCTTTTCCTGGTTGGCAAAGGCCAAAGCCTTTTCCGCCTCACTGCGTTCGACCAGTTCCTGGGCAAGGCTGATGTTGGTGTTTTTCAACTCCACCGTTCTCTCCTGGATCCTTATCTCCAGTTCATCACGGGAGTTCTGCAGCTGTTCCTCGGCCTTCTTCCGCTGGATCACCCCGGCGATCACGCTGGCCGCCGCTTCCAGGGTCTCCTCGGCCAGTTTGTCGCGGATGGCGTCATGTTTCACATAAAGGGTAAATACTCCTACCAGGCGCCGGTTAACCGAGAGGATCGGCACGCAATAATGGCCGTGGGGACCAATGCCTTCATATTGATTGTCATGTTTATCGTCTATGCGGTTGACAAAGAGAATCTCCTCGGAGATGGCGCAGCGGCCGCATAGGCATTTGCCGAAGGGCACCTCCGCGCAAATGGTTAAGAGATTTTCGTTCAGGCCGCGCTGGGCCTTGAGTTCGAGTACCCCCGGTTTATCTCCGACCAGGAAAATCGCCCCCCTGGGATCCAGTTCCAGCCAGGGGAAGGAGGTGATATGATAGATAAACAATTCCAGGGTCTCGGTCAGGGTCAGGTTTTCCAGGGAGAGGTGCAGGAGTTTATTGAGGACGGTCTGGGTCTGGTAACCACGTTTGATTGCCACCTGATTTTGCTTGCCCTCGGTGACATCCCGGATAATCGCCTGGATCAGATCATTTTTGCCGCCAATCAGCCCGGCCCTGACCTCGATATGCATCAAAACCTTGTCTTCATTGATGAAATTCGATTCAAAATAAGCGTTTTCGCCGGTCAGCACCTTGGCGATCGCCTCCCGCCATACCTCCTGCCCGGCATCGGCCATGAACTCGTAAATGTCCCTGGCAAGCAGCTGCTCCCGGCCGGCACTCAGCAGTTGGCAGGCCAGATCATTAACCTGGGTGATCGCGCCCCGCCGGTCGAAAACAATGATAGCGTCGTTGGACTGTTCAAAAAGAGCCCGATAACGGCGCTCATTGTCGCGCAGGCTTCGTTCAACGCTCAGTCTGTGCTTGAAGTTGTCCCGGAATCGCGCCGAAACGAAAAACATCGCCGCCAGCAGCAAAAAGGTCAGGGGGAAAACCGTCCGGGAAAAGGTGGCGGTCACGTTATCCATCTTTTCGAGCTGACTGGTGATATCGTAGTAGATTTCAAAGGCGCCGACGAATTCGCCGTTACGCATCAGCGGAACATAGGCATTCATCACATCGACCTTGAAGATCTGCCCTTCCAGGGAAGCCGTCTCCTTTTCGACGATTCCGGTAAAACCCCGTCCCGCGGCTACCAATTCGTGGAAATAACTTTGCCGGTTTATTTTGCCGATATCTTCCGGGCTCGTTGAATAAACGACTTCGCCGAGGGGTGAGAAAAGCTTGATTTTAAGCAGGTTGAAATCGCTTTTGGCATCTAGGAAAATCTGCTCGACATTATCCGGCAGGGTCCGGGATGAGATCTCTTCAAGATGGGGAAACATGGAGGAGAGATGAGTGGCAATCCGAACAGCCTGTGCCTCGGTGTCTTCGGCCACATATCTTTCCAGCGAGGGGCTCAGATAGAAATAAACGTAAAGCGGCAAAAGCAGCGCCACGGAAACGGCTAAAAAGACCAGCCATTTTATGAATTTAAAATTTAACATTATTATA
>JBHEOZ010000032.1:0-2969 GCA_046260555.1 Desulfurivibrionaceae bacterium | reverse complement strand
GGTTATTTCTTAACGGCCCCTAACGCCAAACCCATGGGTTTTAGGGAAGGCGAAACTACTCCCCCCTCACAAATTCGAGCTGGTTGTCAGTGGGCGACATGGCCGGGTCTCCTTCGATATTAATGACCACCTCGTACCTGGTTTCCATTTCCAGCAGATCCTGACGCTTCTTGTTCTGAAGGTATTCGGCCACGGCGATCGGCAAGCGGCACTCCACCTGGCGAACATGTTTTTTGGTCACCCCGGTCTGGATTCTTCTCAGATAAACCAGGGCCAGAGTTTCGACCGAACGCACCACTCCGCGTCCCTGACAATGCTCGCAGATATTATAGCTGCCCCGCTGCACCGGAGAGGCCAGCTTCTGCCGGGAAATCTGCATGAGACCGAATCTCGAGATGCGGCTGATATCGACCTTGGCCTTATCTTCCTTCATGCTTTCCTTGACCTTCTTTTCCACCTCGCGGACATGGGCGGAAGAACGCATATCGATAAAATCGACGACTATCAGGCCGCCCAGATCGCGGAGCCTGAGCTGCCTGGCCAGTTCCTCGGCCGCTTCCATATTGGCCAGGAAGATCGATTCCTCGAAATTCTTGTCCTTGGAGGTCCGTCCCGAGTTTACGTCGATAGCCACCAGGGCCTCGGTCGGGTTGATCACGATCGAGCCGCCGGAGGGGAGACTGACCGTGGGATGGTATATCTGCTCGATCTGCTTTTCAACCTGATAATGATTGAATATCGGCCGGGGGCCGCTGTGCAGGCGGGCGGCGGCCTTCTTCTGGCGGGCCGGGATAAGCCCGAGAAACTCCTCGACCTTACCGAAGGCATCTTCGTTATCGACCATAATCTCGCTGATATCCGAGGTGTAATGATCGCGCAGAAAACGGGCAATGATATCCTGCTCTTTGTAGATCAGGGCCGGCGCGGGAGAGTTCTGACCGCGGCTTTTAATCTCGGTCCACAGGTTCAGCAGATATTTCAGATCCTGGGAAATGGCGATCTTGGTTATCTCCTTGCTGGCGGTTCGGACTATATAACCCACTCCCTCGGGCAGGGTCAGGCTTTCGACCAGATTCCGCAGCTTCTTGCGTTCGGCCTCGCTTTCGATCTTCCGCGAGATCCCGTGGCTGTCGCTGCCCGGCATCAGAACCAGATAACGACCGGGCAGCGAGAGGAATGTGGTCAGATTGGCCCCTTTATTGCCGGTGGCCTCTTTAACCACCTGAACCAGAAGCTGATCTCCCTTGCGAACCAGTTTGTCGACCGGCAGATCCTTCCAGTGCGTATCCGGATTGACTTTGCCGTGAAAATATTCGGGATGGATCTCGCCGAAGGGCAGAAAACCGTTCTTGTCGCCGCCCATATCGACAAAGGCGGCCTGCAGACTCGGTTCAACCGAGACCACCCTTACCTTGTAGATATTACCCTTGGTCTGGGTATGCAGAAGGGTTTCTACATAAAAAGCCTCGACCCGGCCATCCTCGATCATCGCAATTCTGCATTCCTCAGGCTCATCGGTATTGATCAGCAATTTGCGAATAACATTTTTGCCCTTGATGGGCGCCTTTTTGCCCTTTTTGGCTGCGGCAGGAGGAGTCGCGCCCTTACCTGTCGGGGCAACTTCCTGATCGGCTTTCGAAGCTTCTCCCTTGCCGGCCGGCAACTTCTGGCGGTCGCCCCCGCCGGAACCCGTCTTTCTGGAACGGCTGGAGCGACTGCGTCCCGCTGGACGTTTCCGGCCGGTGGCCGAGCCCGGCGGCTTGGCGGCTTGGGCAGGTTGGGCTTGCTGCGCTGGTTGGGATGTTTTTTCTTTCTCTTCTTTTTTTACTTCCGCTTCCCGGGCCGGCGGACCTGGTTCGCCCTGTTCTTCCTTGGGACCGGCCAGCCACTTACCTATTTTGGCAAGTACCGAACGACCTTCCTTGCCATCCTCTACAACTTTATTGTCGTTTTCCGATTTATCGTGGTTTTCCGGCTTGGTAGTATTTTCTGCCATCATGCATTGTCTCTCTGATCAGGCTTGCCTCGGCAAGCTCATTAAGTAATCTGTCAACATCCTCACCCGCCAGTCCGGTGGCTTCACGGATATCCGTCCGGGTACAGGGGCGTCGTTTAAGCATTTCCAGAATTTCTTGTTTTTGCGGGCGCTCCGGGCGGACAGCGGCCCTGCCGCTATAATCGGCAATAATTTCAACCTTGCAATCCTTAAAGCGGCCGGCGACCTCTTTAATCCTCTCTTCCGAAAGGGGCCGGGCCCAAGATTCGGCCGGGGGCCTGACTACTGTATTTAACTGCACCCGGTCCGGTCTGATTCGTGCGACCGCGGCAACCAGGGCGTCAATATCCTCTTCATTGTCGTTAACATCGGCGACCAGTAAAATTTCCAGCCAGATTTCGCCGCCGAACTCTTCAGCGAAAGCGGCCAGACCCTCGATAATCCGCCGGGGATCGGCGCATTCGGCGGCGGGCCGGTTTATCGCGGCCAGGGTTTCCGGCCGGGCCGCGTCAAGGGACGGCACCACGATATCGGCGGCCAGGAGATCAAGCCGCACCTGCGGGTCGAACAGCAGGGCGCCGTTGGTCAAAACAGCTACCGGAATCTCCAGCTCCTGCTTGACATACCTGATCACATCGCCGATTCCGGTATGCAAGGTGGGTTCCCCGGAAGAAGTCAGGGTGACAAAATCCGGCCACCCCGCCGATTCGCTATCCAGGCCGGCGAAGAATTCTTTTAGTTCCGCGATAATTTCAGCGGTCGGCGTATACTCCCGGCGCTTGACGGTCAGGCCGGTGGTAACCCCTACTTCACAATAAATGCAGTTGAAATTGCATATCTTTGCCGGCACCAGATCAACGCCCAGAGACAACCCCAACCGCCTTGAATTAACCGGCCCGAACAAGTGTTTCATAGGGAAGCAAACTTATACCTGAATCCGTGAGCGTTCGAGAACGGTGCAGATGCAAGGCGA
>JBHEOZ010000319.1:0-1990 GCA_046260555.1 Desulfurivibrionaceae bacterium | reverse complement strand
GCCATGATTACTTTAGGATTTAAAAAAGATGATAAAACATTGGATGGAATTGATTTGGAAGAATCCTTTCAATTCCTTGAAGATAAAGGCGCTGATATTGTGGGCATTAATTGCTTTCGTGATCCGGATAGAATGCTTCCCCTCGTCAAGAGAGTAAAAAGCGCCGTTAACTGTTTTGTCGCGGCCCAGCCGGTTGCCTACCGGTGTACCGATGAAAAGCCCTATTTTCAAATCCAGGAGTTCCATGGCAGAAGGGCTTTTCCCCTGGATCTGGATCCCTTTGTTTTAACCAGAGGTGAAATGGCTGTCTATGCGCTCGAAGCGCGAAAAAGCCACAAGCCACAAGCTGAAAGCTGAAATTCAGAAAGTCTTACTTGATAAAGCTGCTTCGCTCGAATCGATTCCGCTCCCGGGATGAACATCCTGCTCAGTCGCGCGGCTCAGATTGCCCTGAGGACTCCCCGGGCCGCTCTGATGCCGCTGGCCCAGGCTCCGGTTATCCCGCGGGAGGTGCCGGCCCCGTCGCCGATCATGTAGAGATGGCGGCTCACTCGAAAGTAATCATCAAGGAAAACCGGTTTGTTGGCGTACATCTTGATTTCCGGGTAGTACATGATCGTGCTGGGATGCAGGATGCCGGGGACAATGGTGTCGAGTTTTTTCATGGCGGTCCAGAGGTGGCGCATGATCCTGGCCGGCACCGCCAGCCCCAGATCGCCGGCCGTAACCGGGCAGGTGGGCGGGAAGTCGTAGAGATCGCGATTAAAGGTTTTCTCGTTGGACCGTTTGCCCATCCGGAAATCGCCGACCCGCTGCATCAGCGGCTGGCCGCCGCCGATTTCATTGGCCAGCCGGCCCAGGTAAACCGCCATCTGCTGGCCGCTTCTGACCGGATCCTTGAGATGGATGGTCTTCAGGAAGGCGAGGTTGACCAGATTGTTGCCGCTCTGCCGCTTGGAGAGGGCATGGCCGTTGATCAGATAGAAATCCTGGTATTTTTCCCGGATCACCAGGGCGTGGCCCGAGTTGGTGCAAAAGGTTCGAACGTTATCGGGAAAATAGATCTTCGGGTCGTAATAATCGGCGACAATCGGGTAGCGCTCCTGCCGGGTCTCCAGGCGGACGCCCACATCGACGATGTTATCGACGTAGGCTATCGCCAGTTTTTCCATGATTCCCTGCAGAAAACTGAAGCCCTTGCGGCCCGGAGCCACGATCAGTTTGCGGGCCCGGATTTCCTCGCCGTCAATGACGATGGCCGCATCCCCATCCGTTTCGCGGAGATCCGCCACCTCGGTACCCAGCCGGATGACAACCCCGAGTTCCTCCAGTCGGGCCAGCAGACGCTGGATCAGCTTTTTGCTTTGATCGGTTCCGACATGGGCCTGGCGGACGGCAAAGATGTTCACATCTATCCGGGCCGCCCTCTGCCGGTAGGTTTCAAGGTGGCTTGTGGGCAGGATCTCGGGGTGCAGATGGTTTTCGACCTTTTCGAGGATCTCTTCCGCCTGGTTTTTCCGCCAGTAATCCTCGGCAAAGCCGATCGGATAGGTGTAGTTCTGCTTGCAATCGTTGCGCAGCCCCCCGGAACAGATCCTTCCCTTGTCAATCATGAGGATCTTGAGCGAAGGTCTGGCCTCGATCAGTTCGTAGGCGGCGCCCAGCCCGGCCGGACCGGTGCCGACAATTATTACGTCGTGGATTTCGGCAGACATCGGGTTCACCTTGCAGTTCTCTTTCCCGGTAATTTTCGCCGGTCCCTATCTGAATAATAGGCGTTTCGCGGAGGGGATGGCAAGGGTTACCGGGAGCTTTATCTCGGCCAACCCGTCGTCGGTAGGGCGGGAAACCCGGCGGCAATCAGGCAAAAGAGGGGAGGGATGAGTTTGTCGATCGAGGAAACTTATGATTCCGTGGATCTCCTCAATAGGTTTCCTGGATGTAGGTTCTTGCGCTTTCGCCGTCAGCCAGGGAAACCCGGAAGTTGATC
>JBHEOZ010000318.1:0-1997 GCA_046260555.1 Desulfurivibrionaceae bacterium | reverse complement strand
AAAATCAACCCGCAAAAGAATATCCTATGCATGCACACTCTCCTTTGTTGTCCCGCTGATTCCGATCCGAGCGAATCGATATACGGATTAAATCCAGGCGCTCTTTTTTAAACGACCACCAATTCGGTTTCATTCAAGTACAGGTTTATTCTACAATAACTACAGCCGAGCCGAACAGGGGAATATACTAAAAATTCAAGCTGCCGTTTTACCTTCAGATCCCGAGGAAGACCTATCATGGAGAATTCCGGAACAGCAGGAGGAAAACGAGATCAGAAACAGGGTTTCCGGGAGGGAGAAAGGGGAAGGGAAGCGGCCAGGCCCTCGGAAATACCCAGAGAGGGCTGGCGCGATATTCTTATCCGCTTGAAAAACAGTCTCGGCGAAGATAACGTCGGCATCGTCGCCGCCGGCATCGCCTTTTTCAGTTTCCTGGCGATTTTCCCGGCCCTGATCGCTACCATCATGACCTATGGACTGCTGGTCAGCCCCCAGGAGGTGGCCCGGCAGCTCCAGGCCCTTACCGGCGTTATGCCTCAGCAGGCGCGGGATCTGCTCGAACAACTCCTGGGCACCATCGCCGCCCAGGCCCCCCATTCCCTCGGCTGGGGAGTCGCCATCAGTATCCTCTTTGCCCTCTGGAGCGCCAACAAGGGCATGAAGGCCCTTTTCCAAGGGGTCAACATCGCCTATAACGAAAAAGAGGGCAGGGGGATTATCAAGCAGCAGGGCATCACCCTTCTCTTCACCTTCGGCGCCATAATCGTGGTGATCATCAGCGGGATAATGGTAGTGGCGCTGCCCATCGCTCTGGCAAAGTTCGGGATCCCCGGCCCTGTCCGGACTCTATTGAGTTGGGGGCGCTGGCTGCTGTTGGCCTTTATGATCCTGACCAGCGTGTCCCTGATTTACCGGTTCGCCCCCGCCCGAAGAAACCCGCGCTGGAGATGGGTAAGCTGGGGTGCGATATTCGCGGTGTTTTTATGGATCGCCGGTTCATGGGCCTTTTCCTATTATGTGGCAAATTTCGGCAACTATAATGAAATGTATGGCTCCCTCGCCTCGGTGGTCATCCTGATGCTCTGGTTCATGTTGAGCAGTTTTGTTATTCTCCTGGGGGCGGAAATTAATGCCGAAATGGAGGGTCAGACCCGCAAGGATTCAACCACGGGACCGGAAAAACCCATGGGGGAGAGGGGTGCCCATCAGGCTGATAATTTAAGTGAAACACCGTAAACCACTTTTCGCTAAAAGAATTTTTCCCGGAGAAAGGGAGGAGGGGGCCAGGTTCGTGCCCGCGGGATGAATACGGGGGGGATTACATCTGGCTGATGATTTTGCCCAGAACGGCGCTGAACGTCGCGTGCTCCTCCCGGGTAAGGGTGGCGGTGATTTCCTCGGTGAGACGCAGATGATACTGGTGGTGTTCGGCAAAAAGTTCCCGGCCCTTTTCGGTCAGGGCAATCAGATAGGAACGGCGATCCGTTTGATGGGGCCTTCGTTGGAGCAGCTCCTGCTGCTCGAGCCGGTCGATCATCACCGTGAGGGTGCCGGTGGTGACGCCCATTTTTTTGGCCAGCTCCTTCATGCGCAGGGCGGCTCCGCAGTGGCCGACGATCTCGATGGTGTGCATCTGGGCCGGGGAAAGCCCCGAGCTTTTCACCACATCCTGTTCCCAGGAGGAAAGTCTTTCATACAACTCAACGAGTTGCCGGGAAATTTTGGCGGTCTCGGTCATCGGGGCAGGCATGGCTCGCCCCCGCAGGCTTGGATTTCTACGGTGAGGTGGGAAAGCTTGGAGAAATCGCGCAGCAACTCCTTGTAATACCCGGTCTCTTGCGGGTAATGGGTGACGATGGAGATGATCGCCGCGTAATGGGCCGGGCCGACCTTCCAGACATGGAGGTCCGCAACCCGGTTATCCAGGGCCCCCTCGATTTTTTCCTTGATGGCGGCAAGCTCTCCGCTGCCGATGCTGCCGTCGAGGAGGATGGCGC
>JBHEOZ010000317.1:0-2003 GCA_046260555.1 Desulfurivibrionaceae bacterium | reverse complement strand
TGGCAATCCTTGGCAGCAAGACTCCCCATATTCAAAACCTTGCGGTCGGCGGAGTGGCAAATCCGATCAACCCGGACAGCCAGTCCACTCTCACCGTGGAGCGGCTTTATTACATCAAGAGCCTGATTGACGATATCGGGGCATTCATCAAGGATGTTTATATGGTTGATGTAGCCGCGGTCGGCGCCTTTTACGCGGATTGGACCGGATACGGCAGGGGAGTGACCAATTATCTCAGTGTGCCGGACATGCCGATGGACACCAGGGGCACCATCTTTGACCTGCCCGGCGGTTATATTGCCGATGGCGATGTGGGCGGTTTTCAAAAAATCGACAGCTTTGCCAACGAGATGTTCAAGACCAATGTTAAGGAATCGATCAAACATTCCTGGTATGCCGGTGATTGGGACCTCCATCCCTGGGAAGAAGAAACGGTGCCGAATTATACGGAATACGATGACAAGGCCAAGTACTCCTGGGTCAAGTCTCCGACCTTCAAGGGCAAGCCCGCCCAGGTCGGGCCACTTGCAAATGTCCTGGCGATGTACGCCGCCGGGCACGGTCCTACCAAGAAACATGCGACCATGGTACTGGAACTGGTCAGTAAGCTGGCTGGAACCAAAGTCGGTCTCGATGCCTTGCATTCCACGATCGGCCGCCATGCCGCCCGGGCGGTCCGTGCCGCCGTTCTACATGATACCCTCATCACCCAGTGGCAGCATTTGATTGATAATATCGGCGCCGGGGACTATGACACCTTCAATGAGCCGGTGTTCCCGAAAGGTGAGATCCGGGGAGTCGGTTTTCATGAAGCGCCGCGCGGAGTTCTTTCGCACTGGGTGGTTATCGAAGACGGGAAGATCAAAAATTACCAGTGCGTGGTTCCCTCCACCTGGAATGCCGGGCCGCGCAATAATAACGATGATTTGGGGCCCTATGAAGCCTCCCTGATAGGCAACCCGGTGGCCGATCCCGAAAAACCCCTGGAGGTTCTGCGGACCGTGCACTCTTTTGATCCATGCCTGGCCTGCGCTGTGCATATGATGGATCCGGACAGGAATGAGATCGTCAAGATCAAGACTTTGGTATGATTAACCGCTCTCCGGTTGCCGGTGAAAAAAAATGTAAGCCTGCCGCGCCGAATGTTCTGGTCTTGGGAGTCGGCAATATGCTGCTGACCGATGAAGGCGTTGGCGGCAGAGTTGTCGAAGAAATTATTCGTCACTACAAAATTCCCGAAAAGGTTGAGGTAATCGACGGCGGGACCATGGGTATGGATCTGCTTTCCTACCTGGATGACAGGACGCATCTTTTAATTGTCGATGCCATTAAGTACAATCGGAAACCCGGCGCTGCCGTCCGTTTGCCCCTGATTGATCCGCCGGCTTTTTTCCGGACCATGATTTCCCCTCATCAACTCGGCCTTGCCGAGGTCCTCGGGATATCAGAGCTTACCGGTTGCCTGCCGCCGAATATCGTCTTGTTCGGCATCGAGCCGGTCAGCCTGGAAACCGCGATCGGCCTGTCTTCCGAAGTTGAGAGAAATGTTCCGCTAATGATTGAGATGATCAAAGAAGAATTGGCCTCTCTGGGGCTCATCCTGGAACCATCGGCCGATGCATGAAATGTCTCTGGCCATCAGCATTGTCGATCTGGCCGTTGAACAGTTATCCCGTGAAGGGGGGCGCCGGGTCATTGAAGTGGATATTGAGGTCGGCAGCCTGGCGGGAGTCCTCTTGGATTCCCTGGAGTTCTGCCTTGAGGCGGCCTCCCGCTCCACCCCGCTTGCAGAGGCGGATTTCAAATTAACTCCCGTCATGGCCCGGGGTGAGTGCGCTTCCTGTCAGCGCGGTTTCGAGGCCGATTCTTTTTTTGCCCCCTGTCCCGCTTGCGGTGACATCTGCCCGGCCATTAGCGGCGGCCGGGAACTCAAGGTCCGCTCCCTTACCATCGAGGATTGAGAAGGATGTGTGATTCATGTGATTGCGGCGGTCATGCGGAAA
>JBHEOZ010000316.1:1660-2006 GCA_046260555.1 Desulfurivibrionaceae bacterium | reverse complement strand
CGACCGGGAGAACCAGGTTGTCAGGGTCCTGGAGAAGGGCCGCGAACCGGAACCCCTTTGTTCCTGCGAGGATCAGGACGGCTGCCGGCATACGCTCTGGCGGGTGAGCGAGCGGGCGGCGATTACTGAAGCGCAGCAACTGTTTGTTGACAAATGCCTCTATATCGCCGACGGCCACCATCGCTACAACACCGCTCTGCAGATGCGGGAACTGATGGTCGAGCGCCGGGGCGAATTGGCCGAGGAGAGCCCTTTCAATTTTATTATGATGTACCTCTGCGCCATGGAGGATCCCGGTCTTTCCGTCCTGCCGACCCACCGTCTGGTCCGCCTGGCCGAGACTTCC
>JBHEOZ010000316.1:0-1618 GCA_046260555.1 Desulfurivibrionaceae bacterium | reverse complement strand
GGCTGGCCCCCGGATTTGAAATCGAGGAGATCGGAGGCGGTACCCGGGAGGTTCTGCTCTCGGAAGCTCTGGCCCGGATGGAAGAGAAAAGGGACCTTGGTAATGTCTTCGGCTTGTATCATCCCGGTGAGGACCGCTGCTTTTTGCTGGTCGGCAAGGCGGGAATCATGCGGGAAGCCGGCTTCGGCGAGATGCCCGCTCCGCTCCGTGAACTTGACGTGGTAGTGCTCTCCGAGCTGATTATCGGCAAATATCTGGGGCTTGATCTCGACAGGTACGAAGATGACAATCTGGTCGATTATTTCAGCGATCCCGACGATGCCCTTGATCGGGCGGTCAAGGAGAGCGGTGAGCCCGGCAGAACCAGTATCGTCTTTTTGATGAACAATACCGAGGTTGACCAGGTCAAGAAGGTCTCGGATGCCGAGCTGGTCATGCCCCATAAATCGACCTACTTCTATCCGAAAATCTTGACCGGGCTGGTGATGAACCCGATGGTCGAAGGCGAAAAGGTTGATCTCCGAACCCTCCGTACCTGAAGCTGGAGACGCCTCTCTCTTTGGCGGTCGTCTGATTTGCCGGCAGCATCCCGGCGGCTACCGCTTTTCCCAGGACTCGGTGCTGCTTGCCCATTTCTTTGAAACATCTCCCTTTGAAAAAATTCTAGATCTCGGTACCGGCTGCGGGATTATCGGTATGATTCTCGCCTATCGCCGGCCCGAAATAGCCGTTACCGGTCTTGAAGTCCAGTCCCGGCTGGCTGAGCTGGCCCGTCGAAATGTCGCGGCCAATCAGCTGAGCGAGCGGATTAACGTCGTGGAAGGGGATCTGCGAAATATCGAAAACTACTGCGAAGCGGCCTCGTATGACCGGGTGGTCTGCAATCCCCCCTATCGAAAACTAGGCTCGGCCCGGATAAATCCCCAGCCGGAACAGGCTATTGCCCGTCATGAAATAATCGCCGGACTCGACGATATCGTCAAGGCGGCGTGCTGGGTTCTGGTCGATGGGGGACGGTTTGATTTAGTCTATCCGATCGATCGATTGGCGGAGTTGCAGGAGAGGTTAAGGACCGCCGGTTGCCCGCTTGCTCGCCTTCGGAAGGTTTACGGATATCCCGGCGCCGTCTGTCGCCTGGTCCTGGTGGAGGCGGTCAAGGGCTGCGCCGATTCAGACCCGGAAATCCTGCCGCCTTTCCATGTCAGGACCAGGCGGGAGGCGGGATATTCCCCGGAAATGAAGAGATTCTATGAGCCGTGATCCTGCTCCCGAATTCCCAAGTCCGGTGTAGGAGCGGCTTCAGCCGCGAAATGTCTCGGGATGGCTAAGCAAAAATTGTCGGATCCAGAGCCCGCGAATTTCGAAGAATGAAGAGTACACCTGCACGGCGCAATGACGAGATAATTCGGGGTCTTGCAAGCTCGCTTCCTTCGGAAAAGCATTGATGGGTTCGCAAAAAGTCGGGATCGCCTTAATGTTATTTCGAACGCATGTGAGAAATCTTAATAGTTCCAATAGGTTAAAGAACAAGATTTCTCACATGCGTTCGAAATGACAGCTTTTTCCCGGTTTTTTGCGAACTTATCAGCATTGATGGCTAAGCAAAAAACGTCAGATC
>JBHEOZ010000315.1:0-2009 GCA_046260555.1 Desulfurivibrionaceae bacterium | reverse complement strand
CTAAATCAGCATCTAACCAGAATTTGATTTAATAATAAGACAGGAGAATCAGTATGAAGATCGCCCGAAGAATAACGAAATTGCCCATCCTCAAACAAGTTTTGCAACATGTGGTGGCTTTTATGCCATTGATCATGCTGGCGCTGATGCTGTTCTTCGTGCCTGCTGTTTCTCACGCCGGCGAGAAGGATTTTGCTGCCGAGATCGACAGGATCCGGTCCAGGCTTGCCGGCATTGAGGCCGGTACGGGATCCGCCGTCGCCCCGGTCGGGCCGACCTGGACCGAGCGCTTGACCTTTAGCGGACTGGTCGAGGTAGAGGCGGGATTCAGTGACGGCGATGACGGCAACGAGAGCGATATCGCCGCGGCCACCGTCGAATTGGGTCTTGAAGCGCAAATCAATGACTACAGTGCGGCCCAGGTCCTCTTCCTTTACGAAGACGGTGAGGGTCTCGGGGTTGACGAAGCCTTCCTCACCCTCGGCAACCTCGAAAGAAATCCCCTTTATCTCACCGCCGGTAAGCTGTACGCCCCCTTCGGTAACTATGAGACCCAGATGATTTCCGACCCCCTGACCCTGGAGATCGGCGAGGCGGGTGAAGATGCGATCCAGGTCGGCATCGAGACGGCTGGATTTTACGCCTCGGCATACGGCTTTAACGGCGATACCGATGACGGCGGCAGCGACGTGGTCGAGCATTACGGTATAAACGGCGGTTACGCGTTTGAGTCGGCTGCGTTCAGCCTCGATGTCGGCGGCGGCTGGCTGAGCAGCATCGGCGATACCGACGGCCTTAGCGATGCCCTGGGCGGCGGCCCGGTTGCGGTAAACGATTATATCGACGGCTATGCCGCTCACCTGATCACCGATTACGGGCCGTTTACCCTGATCGGCGAATATGTCGGGGCCGGCGACGATCTGGATGGAGCCGATTCACGGATTTCCGCCTACAACCTTGAGGCCGGGATGTTTTTTCCCCTTGCCGGCAGAGAGGCGTCGATCGCGGTCGGCTATCAAAAAACCTATGAGGCCCGCTGGGCGGATCTGCCCAAGAAACGGCTGGTAAGCGCCCTGGCGGTCGAGATCATGGACAGTACCTCCCTCGCATTGGAATGGATGAATGAAGAGGATTACGAGGGCGTCGATTCGGATCTCTATACCCTGCAACTAGCCGCCGAGTTTTAAGAAAAGGCCCCATGATAAAAAAAAGGCGAAGCCGGGTAGGGTGGCATCGCAAAAAGTTACAAATGCCAAGTATTGCGAGCGCAGCGCAGCAATCAGAAGCGAAAAGAGCACCACAGGCGGAATAAACCCCAATAAGATCAGTTCCGCTTTCCTCCTTGGCGGGGGCGCCGTCATGGCGTCCCTGTTTTTTAGATTTCCTCGGCTTTTTAAATCAAATAAACCCGAAACGATTGACGAACTTTTGCTCGGAATGTTTTAAGGGGCTCAGAAATTGCTTATATACCGGTTTACCACGCATCGCAAAGTCCGTCATTCCGGCATGTCTTAAGCCGGAATCCAGATCATACGCTGGATGCCGGCTAAAAAGCATGCTGGCATGACGACAAAGAAAGCGGTACTTTTATAATTTCCATGGCCCTTAGTTCCTTGTCGGTAGAGTCACTGCGTCGCAAAATACCCCCGGAGATATTGTGAAACTGGCACAGCTTGAAAAAATACAGATAGGAATATACGTCGCGGTCTTGGGCCTGGGAGCGGGCTTTGGTTTGTGGTGGCCGGCCCTTGGCGGGAGACTGGAGTTTTTGATTTCACCCGCCCTTGCCGTGCTGCTTTATGGCATGTTTGCCTAGATCCCTTTTCTCCGTCTGGGCGAGGTGTTTGGCGCCCGGCGATTCACCGCCGCGCTCCTGACGGTCAATTTTGTCGCCGTCCCGGTCCTGGTCTGGTTATTATCGCTTTTTTTGCCGCAACATCCACCGCTGTTGCTCGGGGTGTATCTCGTTCTGCTTACCCCCTGCATCGACTACGTTATCGTCTTTACCC
>JBHEOZ010000314.1:0-2009 GCA_046260555.1 Desulfurivibrionaceae bacterium | reverse complement strand
GCTGCAAAGGATGATCGGCGCGGGGCCGGTCCCGGGTTCCGCGGGCGAGCAAGATAAGAGAAAGGGGCAGGAGCCTTTCTACGTGGTTGTCGAGAAGATTCTCGCCCCTTTCGAAAATCTGCCGGACAACTGGCCGGTAGCGGGCACCACCGGTTACGATTTTCTGAACCAGCTGAACGGTCTCTTTGTCCACGGGGAGGCCAAGAAGAAAATGAGCACGACCTACTCCAGCTTTGTCGGCCGCCGTCTGGATTTTGACGAATTGCTTTACCGGGCCAAAAAGCTGATCATTACCAAGCAGCTCTCCAGCGAGCTGACCGTGCTGGCCAATCAGGTCAACCGGATTTCCGAGATTGATCCCCATACCAGGGATTTCACCCTGAACGGGCTGCGGGCGGCCCTGATCGAACTGGTCGCCTGTTTCCCGGTATATCGCACCTACGTCGACGGCGGAGTATCGCAGGCCGACAAACAATATGTCGATTGGGCGGTGTCCCAGGCGAAAAAGTGGAATCCGGAGGCGGAGGTGTCGATTTTTGATTTCCTTCGGGAGGTGACTATCGGGGCGGAGGAGGGATCGGGGCCCCCCCACCACGCCGCGCTGAAGCGAAGCTTCGCCAAGAAACTTCAGCAATACACCTCCCCGGCCATGGCCAAATCGATGGAGGACACCGCTTTCTATCGATACAACCGCCTGGTTTCCCTGAACGAGGTCGGCGGGGATCCCCGCAATTTCGGAATTCCCCTTGCCGGCTTTCATCATTTAAACCGGCAGCGGCGGCAGCATTGGCCCCGGGCGATGCTGTCGACCTCGACCCACGACACCAAGCGCAGCGAGGATGTGCGGGCCAGGATCAACGTCCTTACCGAACTGGCCGAGGAGTGGCGGACCCGGGTCTTGCACTGGGCTAGTCTGAACCGGCGCTGGAAAAGCCGGGTGGACGGCAGGCAGGCGCCGGCCCGTAACGACGAGTATCTGCTCTATCAGAATCTGGTCGGCGCCTGGCCTCTTAAACCGCCCGGAGAAGGAGAATTCGCGGTTTTCGGCGAACGGATGGCGGCTTATTTCGAGAAGGCGATCAGGGAGAGCAAGGGACGTTCTTCCTGGCTCAATCCCAACGAGGAGTATGAACGGGCCGCGGCCCGTTTTCTCGAGAAAATCATGGATCCGGTCACCGGTCACGATTTTCTGGACAATTTTTTGCCATTTCAGGAGCGGATCGCCTATTTCGGGCTTTTCAACAGCCTGTCGCAGGTTGTCTTGAAACTGACTTCCCCGGGGGTGCCCGATATCTATCAGGGCAATGAACTGTGGAGTTTCAGTCTGGTCGATCCCGACAACCGGCGCCCGGTCGATTTTACCAGGAGAAGCAGAATTCTTGCCGATTTGGAACGGGAGTTTTCCGGAGACGCAAGTTTGGCCGCTAAAACGGATCAGCTCCTGGAAAATCCCTATGACGGCCGAATTAAATTATATGTAACCTGGCAATGTCTGCAATTCCGGCAACGTTTCGGGGATCTGTTCCGGAACGGCGCTTATCTGCCCCTGGCCTTCGAGGGCACTTTCAGCGAGCATCTCTGCGGTTTTGCGAGAGTCCTGGACGACAGCCTGCTCCTCGTGGTCGTGCCGAGATTCTGTGCCTTGCTGACCGGGGGCGGCAAAAAACCCCCTGTTGCCGAGGTCTGGGAAGATACCCTCCTCGATCTGGCTTCCCTGCCCCGGGAGAGCCCGTTTACCAACGTTTTTACCGGTGAAATCCTGGAGCCGGAGCGACTGCTGCCGGTTCGAGATATTCTGTCCCGTTTTCCGGTTGCCTTGCTGCACCAAAGCTTGCGATAAAGTATCCGGCCTGATTGATAAATGGAAAATCTCATACAATGGCTGATGAAGATAGAGCATCTGGCCAACGATATATATTCCCGGGCCGCGGTTTATTTCGAGAATAACCACCAATTGCGCAAATTTCTGGTTAGCGCGGCGGAGCATGAAGCCCTGCACTATCACATCC
>JBHEOZ010000313.1:0-2010 GCA_046260555.1 Desulfurivibrionaceae bacterium | reverse complement strand
GGGTGCCGGAGATGCAAGGCATCGGACTGCGATGTGTACTGATGTACATGAGCAGGCCGATAACACAGCAGATTCGGTACCCTGTGATCGCTTACCAAAAAAAGCGCCCCCTGATCGGCTCAGGGGGCGCTTTTTTTATCTCTATGAAATCTCGTTATCTATTATATTTCATCATCTTCATCTTCTTCTTCATCATCCTCATCGGGGTCAACATCATCCTGGTCATCTTCCGAAGTAATATCCTCCTCTTCTGTCTCATCGGAATCAATATCGCTGTCCGGGACGTCGTCGTTCGCTTCTTTATCCTTACGGACCGTCTTGGTGGTTTTGGCGGGCGGCAGGACGATTTCGGCTATCCGCTTAACTTCGATCTCGGCCAGGGGATCGCCCATGCAGACCATGCAGTCCTCCACATGATTCCGCATGAAATCAACCATTCTCGCCGGCGCCATTGATTCATCCTGGACCTGGACATACCAGTGTCTGACAAGTCTTTTTAGTCGTTCGCATTCCATATCGTTAAAAGAACTCCCCTGTTTGAATTATCAACTTCCGGTATTCAGCGTGATAGTAGTCGATAATAAATTGTCTCAGAAAAGTGTTGTCACACTTAATTCAGCCAATTACTATAATATCTGGATGCGGAAGTGGAAGGGGCTCTGGTGGCTCTCCCGGACTTCAAATCCGGTGTACCGGGTTAACAGCCTGGTAGGTGGGTTCGATTCCCATGCACTTCCGCCATATTCTTCTATCCGTTGTTCTTGATTAACGGATGCCCCATCTCTTCCCTTTGTTCGGTATATTTAACCGCCACCTTCCTCGCGATGTTCCTGATTCTGCCGATAAATCTGGTGCGCTCCGCGACGCTGATCGCCTTGCGGGCATCGAGCAGGTTGAAGGTGTGCGAGCATTTCAGACAGTAGTCGTAGGCCGGCAGGACCAGGTTTTTGTCGAGCAATTTCATGGCCTCGCCCTCGCAGGAGTCGAACAGCGAGAACAGGAAGTCGACATTGGCCTCCTCGTAATTGAAGGTCGAGAATTCCACCTCGGCCCGGTGAAAGATGTCGCCGTAGATGATTTCCTTGTTCCAGGCGATTTGATAGACACTGTCAACCTTCTGCAGGTACATGGCGATTCTTTCCAGGCCGTAGGTGACCTCGACGGTAACCGGATGCAGTTCGAGACTGCCGGCGTGCTGGAAGTAGGTGAACTGGGTGATCTCCATGCCGTCCAGCCAGACCTCCCAGCCCAGCCCGGAGGCGCCGAGGGTCGGCGATTCCCAGTCGTCCTCGACGAAGCGCACGTCATGGTCGAGCATGTCGAGCCCGAATCTTTTCAGGCTTTCCAGATAGAGCTCCTGGATATCGGCCGGGGACGGCTTGATGATCACCTGATATTGATAGTAGTGCTGGAGGCGGTTGGGATTTTCGCCGTAGCGGCCGTCAGTGGGCCTTCGGGACGGCTGGACGTAGGCGGCCTTCCACGGCTCCGGTCCCAGGGAGCGCAGCAGGGTAGCGGGGTGGAAAGTTCCGGCGCCGACTTCCATGTCGTAGGGCTGTTGAATAACGCAGCCCTGTTCCGCCCAGAACCGGTTCAGCTCCATAATGATGTCCTGAAAATACATGCTCACTCCTTATATTGGCCGATGGCCGCACTGCCTCCCGGATTTCTCAACGACAGTACTATTTACTAATAGCATTACACCGCCGCAATAGTTTTCTGGTAAGAAAGTTATGAAATTACGCCAAAATTGATGAGTTCGCAAAAAGTCGAGATTGCTGGAATGTCATTTCGACCGACGGGAGAAATCTTATACCGCAAGGGCACCCCAAGAGTATTTGCTTCGCGGCACATAAGTCTCGTACGAGTTCCGCCTTGCGGGACTCAACTCGGCTTTAATAGTATCGATGGGTTAAGCAACAAGATTTCTCACATTCGTTCGAAATGACAGCTTTATTGCGTAGCTCGGGTTTAATACCCCGTGGCTTGCCACGTTTGTCATTCCGGTAG
>JBHEOZ010000312.1:0-2061 GCA_046260555.1 Desulfurivibrionaceae bacterium | reverse complement strand
ATCCTGCCCTTCAAAGAGCTTGAGCGCAGCGAACTGCTCAAGCTCTCCAGGAAATGCACCATTGATTTCTATCCGGAAGGCACCCTGATCTTCCGCCAAGGCGAAACCGAGGTCGAGTACTTTTACGTCATCCAGCAGGGCGGGGTAAAGACCTATCGGGTCGAGGAGAACGACGAGATCTCCCTGAAGGACTACCGGGGCAGAGGGGAATACTTCGGGGCCCTGCCGATCATCCAGGGAACCAGGGCCAACCTGAATGTCGAGGCGATTGAGGATACCTTCTGTTTTCTCTTTGATAAACAGGCCTTTCTGGACCTGCTTTCCTCAAACCCCATGGTCTCCCAATACTATCTGCGCACCATGTCCGCCAAAATGGCGGAGATGGTCTACTCCCAGTCCCGCCGGCAGAAAATCCTGCCGAGAACCGAAGGCTCTTTTTACCTTTTTTCAGCCCAGGTCGGCCGGGTTGCCAAAGGCGACTTGTTCCACGCACCGGCCACCACCTCGGTGCGGCAAGCCGCGAAGATCATGTCCGAAAAGATGGTCGGTTCTCTGCTGCTGACCGACAGCGCCGGCGAAATCACCGGCATCGTCACCGACAAGGACATCCGCGGCAAGGTGGTGGCCCAGGGCGTCGATTTCAGCACCAGGGTGGAGGAGATCATGTCCTCGCCGGTCCAGACCATTTCCGGGCAGGCCGTCTGCTTCGACGCCCTGCTCAAGATGATCAAAAACCGGATCCACCATCTGGCCATCGAACAGAACGGCAAGATTGTCAAGATGATCACCACCCACGATATTATGGTGACCCAGGGCACCTCCCCTCTCTACCTGTTTCGAGAGATCCTCGCCCAACGCACCATCGAAGGGTTGTATCCCCTGGCCCATAAAATCCCCCAGGTGGTGCGTTCCCTGATCGAGGAAGGCGCCAAGGCCAACAACATCACCCGGATGATCGCGGTATTAAACGATCATATCCTGGAACGGCTGCTCTCCCTGCAAATTGAGAAATTCGGCAAGGCGCCGCTGCCCTGGGCCTGGATGCTGATGGGCAGCGAGGGCCGGCGGGAGCAGACCTTTAAGACCGACCAGGACAATGCCATCATCCATGCCGACACCGACGACCCGGCCCTGAAGATCGAGGCGGAACGGTATTTCAAGACTTTTGCCGAAAGCACCATCGATCATCTGGTCAAATGCGGTTATCCGCTTTGCCCGGGCGAGATCATGGCCTCCAACCCCAAATGGCGCCAACCCTTGTCGATATGGGTAAGTTATTTCAAAAAATGGTGCCGAACCCCTACCCCCGAAAGCGTTTTGAACTCCCTGATATTTTTCGATTTCAAGGCGGGCTACGGCGATACCGCCCTGGTTGACCGCCTAAGAGGGGAGGTAGCCGCGATCGCCAGGAACTCGGATCTTTTCCTGCTCTGGATGGCTAAAAGCACCCTGGCCTCACGGCCGCCGCTGACCTTCTTCAGAAATTTCATCGTCGAGAAAGATGACGAACACAAAAACAGTTTCGATCTGAAAACCCGGGGCCTGGTCTTCATGGTCGATTTTGCCCGGCTGATGTCCCTTAAGCACGGCATTACCGAGACCAACACCCTGGCCCGGCTGAATCTACTCCTGGAAAACCAATATCTGCCCGCGGCTCTCGGTAATGAGATTATCGAAGCATATGAGTTTCTGATGCACCTGCGCCTGATCCATCAGTTGCATATGCTGGAGGCGGATCAGATCCCCGATAATTACATAAAACCGAAAGACCTTACCGATCTTGAGCGCCAGACCCTGAAAGAGGCCTTCCTGGTGATCGGTCGTTTGCAGGACTTCACCCGCAAGGAGTTTCATCTGGCCGATCAGTGACCGATTTTGCCGGCCGCCAGGGAATAGCCGTTATTATTGATGAGTTCGCAAAAAGTCGAAAAAAGCTGTCATTTCGAACGCATGTGAGAAATCTTACTCCTTAACTCATTGGAACTATAAAAGTACCGTTTATACCGCAAAAGGGCATAAGTTTCGTTTGGGCCGGCAAGCGGCCCAACTCAGCTATAACGA
>JBHEOZ010000311.1:0-2068 GCA_046260555.1 Desulfurivibrionaceae bacterium | reverse complement strand
TTGATATACCATTAGTATTATCAACATCGTTGCCGCCTTGCATCTGCACCGTTCTCGAACGCTCACGGATTCAGGTTAAACTTCTGTTAATTGACAGGAGAAGCAAATGGATATAGTCAAGGTCAAAGGCTTTTTCGAGGTCGGCCCCGGCCGGCCTTTTTTATTGATCGCCGGCCCATGTGTGCTGGAGTCCGAGGAAATGGCGATGGAAGTGGCCGGAACCCTCAAGGAGATCTGCGCCAGACTGGGAATGTCTTATGTTTTCAAGACCTCCTTCGACAAGGCCAACCGGACTTCCCTTGACTCCTTCCGGGGACCGGGGATCGACAAGGGGCTGGAGATCATGGCCCGGGTCAGGAAGAAGGTCGGGGTGCCGATTATTTCCGATATCCATGGAGTCGATCAGGTCGAGCAGGCGGCGGAAGTGTTGGATATTATCCAGATTCCGGCATTTTTGTGCAGGCAGACTGATTTGCTGGTGGCCGTCGGCAAGTCCGGCAAGCCGGTCAGCCTCAAAAAAGGGCAGTTTCTGTCGCCGTGGGATATGAAACACGCGGTCAGCAAGATCAAGTGGAGCGGCAACCGCAATCTGCTGCTGACCGAACGCGGGGCCATGCTGGGCTACAACAATCTGGTCGTCGATATGCGTTCTTTTCCGGTGATGCGTTCCATGGGGTGTCCGGTGATCTACGATGCTACCCACAGCGTCCAACTGCCCGGCGGCGCCGGGGGCAGTTCCGGCGGCCAGCGGGAGTTCATTCCTTTTCTGGCCAGGGCCGCGGTGGCGGCCGGCATCGACGGCCTCTTCATGGAAGTGCATCCCGATCCCGACAATTCCCTGTGCGACGGCCCCAACTCCTGGCCCCTTGATGAGATGGAACCGTTTCTGGAAAGTATAATGGCGATCCACCGGGCCGCGAAACCTTATGTGGGGGTCGGCTGAAAATGGGCCATTGCGGATCCGGCGGCAAGGACTACCCCTCCGATTGTGAAGTGACCCAGTGGTTGCGGGAGCGGGCCGAAGCCCGCAATCGCCAGGAACGGCGGAGTTACGCCTGGCGGGCCAATCTCGAAAGGGCGGCCCGGATCAGGCTTTTGTTACTCGATGTAGACGGGGTACTGACCGACAGCATTATCGTTTACCTGCCGGACGGAGTGGAGACCAAAGGTTTCAGCACCAGGGACGGATTGGGGATCAGGCTGCTGCAGGAAGCCGGGGTCGAGATCGGGATTATTACCGCCCGCAGTTCGGAGGTCGTCCGACGCCGCGCCGAAAACCTGGGCATCGAACTGCTTTACCAGGGAGCCGGGGCCAAGCGTGAGGTCTACGAGAAGATTATCGCCGAACTCGATCTGAGCCCGGAGCAGGTCGCCTATGTGGGCGATGACTGGCTCGATCTGCCGGTAATGACCAGGGTCGGCATGGCGGTGGCGGTCGCCGACGCGGCCCCGGAAGTGCGCGAAATCGCCCATTACGTCACCTCCCGGCCGGGGGGGAGGGGAGCGGTCCGCGAAGTCTGCGATTTGCTTGTCGAAGCGCTCGGCAAGCGTGATGAGCTTCTTAAACGTTTTCTAGACAATGAATCTTAAGCGGGATTTTATCTGGTTTCTGCCCCTCCTGGCCATGTTCAGCGCTCCCCTTTGGTGGCCCTTGGCCGGGGCGCTCCTTAAACCCCGTGGCGATTTCGACGCGCCGCCCCCTCCGGAGATCAGTCATTTAAAGAGTTTTGTGATGGAGCAGGTGGTTTTGAGTCAGTACCGGCAAGGCCGCGAGGAGATGATTCTCAATGCAGCCAGGATTAACAGCGGTATCCATGAAGATGTCCTGGAGATGGAGAAAATCGAGGCGCGGTTGTTCGACTCCGACGGCCGCTCGGCCTTTTTAAGCGGCGGCGAGGCCTTTTACCATACCGGCCAGGAGATCATCACCGTAATCGATGATGTTCTGGTGCAAACCCCGGAGGGCCGGGAGCTGCGGACCGAGGCCCTGCGCTATCTGGTTAAATACCGCAAGGTCAAAACCGCCGAGGCCGTCCTGTTGACCGGCGACAATCTGCGAGTCGCCGGG
>JBHEOZ010000310.1:1787-2070 GCA_046260555.1 Desulfurivibrionaceae bacterium | reverse complement strand
GGACTATTATGACTGAGCTCCTGCTGCCGCCCGCCCTGATCTACATAGTCGGCGCCCTCCTGGTTCCGCTTCTGCCGGGCCGGATCAAGTCGATCTACCTGCTGATCCTGCCGGTGGCCGCCTTTCTCGTCCTGGTCAACACCCCGGCCGCCGCCGTTCTGCGCTTTGATTTTCTCGGTTTTGAGCTGGTCCCGTTCCGGATCGACCGCCTCTCCCTGGTCTTCGCCTATATCTATCTGCTGATTTCCCTGATCGGCACGATCTACACCCTGCACTTCAGAAG
>JBHEOZ010000310.1:0-1777 GCA_046260555.1 Desulfurivibrionaceae bacterium | reverse complement strand
CTTCAGAAGCGACCTGGAAAAGGTCAGCGGCCTGCTCTACGCGGGCAGCGCTCTGGGGGTGGTCTTCGCCGGCGACCTCTTTTCCTTCTTCGTCTTCTGGGAGATGCTCACCGTAACCGCCCTGACCCTGATCTGGGCGCGGCGGACCAGGGAATCCCAGGCTGCCGGCTTCCGCTACCTGATGGTCCACGTCTTCGGAGGTCTGATCCTGCTGGCCGGGATCGTCATGTATATCGACGAACAGCACTCCATCGCCCTGGGCCATATCGGTCTTTCCAGCCCCGCCACCTATCTTATCTTCCTGGGCATGGGGATCAACGCCGCCTGGCCCCTGCTCCATACCTGGCTGACCGACGCCTACCCCGAAGCCACGGTGGGCGGGGCCGTGCTCTTAAGCGCCTTTACCACCAAGACCGCGGTCTACGCCCTGGCCCGAACCTATCCCGGCACCGAAGCGCTGATCTGGATCGGGGCGGTGATGGCGATTTTCCCCCTCTTTTACGCAATGATCGAAAACGACCTGCGGCGGGTCCTCTCCTACAGCCTGATCAACCCGGTCGGCTTCATGATGGTCGGGATCGGCATCGGCACCGAACTGGCGATCAACGGCGCCGCCGCCTACGCCTTCGTCCACATCCTCTATAAATCGCTGCTCTTCATGGCGATGGGCGCCGTGCTCTACCGGACCGGGACGGCAAAGGCCACCGGCCTGGGCGGCCTGCACCGGTCGATGCCCTGGACCGCCCTCTTCTGCATGATCGGCGCCGCCTCGATCGCCTTTCCCCTGACCGGCGGCTTTGTCAGTAAATCGATGATCATCGACGCGGCCGCCCACCAACATCTGGCGGTGATCTGGCTGACCCTGCTCTTCGGCGCGGCCGGGGTTTTCCTGACCTCGGGTCTAAAGATCTGCCATGCCGCCTTCTTCGGCAAGGACCGCGGCCACCGGGTCGAGGAAGCGCCGGGGAATATGCTTTTCGCCATGGGGCTGGCCGCCTCCGCCTGCATCCTTATCGGGGTCTTCCCGAAATTCCTCTACCAAATCCTGCCCTACCCGGTCGATTTCGAGCCCTATACCGCCGCCCATGTCGTCACCCAACTCCAGCTGCTCCTCTTCGCGGCCCTGGCCTTTACCCTGCTGATCCGGATCGGGATCTATCCGGCCGAACAGAGATCGGTCAACCTGGACGCGGACTGGTTCTACCGGAAAGGAGGGCGCTTATTTTACCTCGGGGCCGATAGATTCTTCAACACCCTGAACCGGACCGCCGAGCAACTCTTCATAAAAAAGATCACCGGCACCCTGGCCGGATTCGCCCGGCAAGGCCCGGCCCATCTGGCCTGGCTCGTTTTAAATCCGCTCTGGCAACTGAGCCTCGACCGGCAAGAGCAGCGGCGGCGAAAGGCCGCCCTCTACCGGAGCTTCGCGACCGGCACCATGGGCCTTGCCCCGATGGCGGTGTTGATCGCCCTCTTTCTGGGTCTGATTTTTCTGATCGGCACTTAGATCGGCCGCGCCATTTCCAGCCGGACGCTATATGAAGCCAAGGTCAGGCGGGCGCAGCGAAACAATCCGGCAACACGTAACTATCGAAAATACTGGATTGCTTCGTCGCTTCGCTCCTCGAAATGACCTGGGCAAATCACTTTTTGCGTAATGCATCAAGGTTGATAAGCTAGCAGGGTCGAGGAAAAAACGTTAATCAATCCTTCTGAATTCCTTACCGGAAACAACAACGCCCAACAGCGGATAAACTACCCCGCCGCAAGCGGACGG
>JBHEOZ010000031.1:11903-12139 GCA_046260555.1 Desulfurivibrionaceae bacterium | reverse complement strand
CCCGGGATGTGTTTTCTGGGAATTACCAGGAAATGGGTCGGCGCCTGGGGGTGCAGATCAAAAAAGGCCAGCATTTCATCGTCTTCATAGAGTTTGTTGGCCGGAATTTCTCCCGAAACGATCTTGCAGAAAATACAGTCACTCATGCCTTCTCCTCTGGTGTTGATTGCTCCCTAGATTGACAATTAAACCGGAGATGGGCGGCGATGTCAAACCTAATTGGCATTGCCGGCGGG
>JBHEOZ010000031.1:0-11637 GCA_046260555.1 Desulfurivibrionaceae bacterium | reverse complement strand
GTGAAATCCTGATCACCCTGGGTTATGTCAGCGAGGACGACATCGTCGAGGTTCTGGCCGAGCAGCTCGCCCTGCCGCTATACGTGCCCGGACCCGATGACGATTTTGTCGCCCCCGAGGTTTCGGAGTTTTTTCACCGCAGCCACCCCTTTGCCCTGGTTTTCCGGGGTGAGCTTGAAAAACTCCTGCTGGTCAGCGACCCGACCGACGGGGACCTGTTTGCGGCCATGGATGCCCTCTCTCCGGATCAATACGAGGTGAGGCTCATCTCGGAAACAGCCCTCAAGAAGATCATGGCCGATGAGTACGGCTTGACTGCCGGCGATGGCGACAATGACGCTTTGCTGGTCGATGAGTCGGATGTGGACCGCTTGAAGGATATGGCCTCGGAAGCGCCGGTTATCAAGTATGTCAACAGTCTGATTGACGCGGCGGTCGGCCGCCGGGCCAGCGATATTCACATGGAACCCCAGGAAGAGGGGCTGCTTGCCAGGTTTAGGGTGGACGGCATCCTTCAGGATTTCGAAAATCCGCCCCATCATCTCCAGGCCGCGATAATTTCGAGGATCAAGCTGATGGCCGCCCTCGATATCGCCGAGCGGCGCCTGCCCCAGGACGGCAAGATCGGCATGCGGATTTCCGGCAAGGAAATCGACCTGCGGGTTTCAACCCTGCCCACCGTTTACGGGGAGGGCATTGTTATCCGGATCCTGGAGAAGGCCTCGATAATCCTCGACCTTGACAGTCTCGGCATGCAGCCGGAAATGGAAGTCTTGTTCAGGAAAACCCTGAAGATTCAGGACGGGATCATCCTGGTTACCGGCCCCACCGGCAGCGGCAAGACCACCACTCTCTATTGCGCCTTGAACCAGATCAGTAACGAGACCAACAAGGTCATCACCATCGAGGATCCCGTCGAGTATCAGTTGAAGGGAATCAACCAGATTCAGGTGCGGCCCGAGATCGATCTTACCTTCGCCAAGGGTCTGCGCTCCATCGTTCGCCAGGATCCGGACGTGATTATGATCGGTGAGATTCGCGATCTGGAGACCGCCGAAATCGCGGTCCAGTCCTCCCTGACCGGCCATCTGGTCTTCAGCACCCTCCACACCAACGATGCGATTTCGGCGGTAACCCGGATGATTGATCTGGGCATCGAGCGTTTCCTGTTGGTTTCCTCGCTGCGGGCGGTGCTCGGTCAGCGGCTGGTCAGAAGGATCTGCCCGATTTGCAAGGAAAACAGAGGGCTTGCCTCCGAGGTTCTGGAAGAGTTGCCGGTTGATGGCGATTTTAACCTTTATGAGGGCCGGGGTTGCAGCCATTGCGGCAACAGCGGCTATTCGGGTCGGGTCGGTTTGTACGAATTGCTGGTGATCAACGAGGCCATGGCCAGAGCCGTTTCAGCCATGGGCGTTTCACGAAGGGGCGGCGATCTGGCGGACCTTAAGAAAATAGCCAGGGAGAGCGGCTTTATCACCATGTATGAAGACGGACTGTTCAAGGCCCGGCAAGGGATTACCTCTCTGGCCGAGGTGCTCCGGGTTACCGGCAGGTAGGATCAGATGCCGCTATTCAGCTATACAGCCCAGGACACCGCCAATAACATCAAACGCGGTACCCTGGACGACGCGAACCGGGAGGCGGTTGCCGCCCGGCTCCTTAAGTCGGGCCTGCGCCCCATGGAGATACGCCGGGCCCATGAAAGAAAAAGCGGTTTCGCTTTCAAGGGGCTCCGGCGGAGCCGGGTCTCCAATCAGGACATCGACTTCTTCACCAAACAGGTTTCCCTGCTGCTGGGGGCGGGTTTGTCCCTGGACCGCTGTCTGCGGACCATCAGGCAGCACAGCCATAATGCCGCCTTTGGCGAGTTTGTCGGCGACATCGAGCGAAAACTCAAGGAGGGCAACTCCTTTTCGGAGGCCCTGGCCGGTTATCCCAAATTCTTTTCGCCGATGTATGTGAGTATCGTCAGGGCCGGGGAAGAGGGCGGCATCCTTCCGGCGATGCTGACCAGAATCGCCGAGTATCAGGCAGCCTCCCAGGAACTTAAAAAGTTTATCGTTTCCGCCTCGATCTATCCCGCCTTCCTGCTGCTGGTCGGCCTGGCGGCGGTGATTATTCTGGTTACCGCCATCCTGCCGCGTTTTGAGCTCTTGTTCGAAGGAATGGGCCATGAGCTGCCGTTTCGGGTCCGGATCATGATCGACTCGGCCGCTTTTATCAGCGATCATCTCGTTATCACCCTTATGCTGCTGGCCGGGGCGCCCCTGCTTCTGATTCAGTATCTGCGCAGCGCCCAGGGCCGGGAAAACCTGGACCGGCTGTCGATCCGGCTGCCGGTTATCTCTTCTTTTGTCAGGGATCTGGAGACGACCAGGATTTTCAGGACCCTTGAGGTGCTGGTCAACAACGGAGTCCATCTGGCCACGGCCCTGAAAATCAGCAGCGGGGTTGCCGGTAACCGGGAGTTTCAACGCCTGCTTAATCAGGCCACTACTGCCTTGAAGGAAGGCCAACGTGTTGGTCTGAAACTTAAAGGGGCCGGATTGCTTCCCGATCTGGCCGGCGATCTTCTCGCGGTCGGGGAGGATTCCGGCCGGGTTGGCCCGGTCTGCGGACAGATTGCCGATCACTATGAAGAGAGCCTGCGGATGAAGACCAAGCGGATCATCGCCCTGATCGAGCCGGTCTTCATCCTCTGTATCGCCCTGGTTGCCGGCTATGTGGTGATCTCCATGCTTTCCGTGATCCTCAGCATCAATGATATCGCCGGATGAATTCCGCCGCCGGTCACTCCAGGTTCTCCTTGTTCTCCGGCGCCGGGGGCTTTTCCCTCTTCGAGATGCTCGCGGTCCTGGTTATCCTGGGGATCATGGCCGGCGCCGCCACCCCGACCGTGGGCCGGATCTTCGACAATATGCGCTTTCGCCGGCAGGTCGAAAACTTCAGTGCGGTTCTGCGCTACGGCAAGCTGGTGGCGGTTACCCGCCGGGAAGTGGTGGCGCTCCGGCTGGGCGAAGGCGATGAATGCGTCTTTGTGCTGAGCGGAGCGGTCGAAGAGAGCCGGGAGTGCGATCTCGACGAGGAAGATGTCCTGACCATGGCGCCCGGCGAGATCTTCTTTTATCCCCAGGGGACCGCAACCCCCGCCCTGCTGACTTTCGAGAAGGGGGAGCGGGTAAAGAGAATCAGGCTGGACCTGCTTACGGCCCGGCCCCGCTTTGAATAATTTTGGCCGGCGCCGGTTGCCGGCCGGATCCGATAACTTCTATGTTTAATAATCATGTTGAAATGAAAGGAGGCGGCGCCCAGAAAGGGGTCACCCTGGTCGAGCTGCTGGTGGCGATGCTGCTTCTGGTCATGGTCACCTCGATGCTGTACTCGATGTTGAACGTCGGGATAAAATTTTCCCGGAAAGGCGAGGAGCGTCTGGCCTCCCTGGAAGTCGAGCGATCACTCCTGGAGATCCTCCATCGCCAGGTGCACGGGGTCTGGTATGACAAGACGGAAAAGAAGGCGATGATCTCAACCGAACGGGATATGCTGAAGTTGATTACCACCTCGCCGCTGCTCGATCACCATGCCGGTCTGGTGCTGGCCGTCTACTGGTACGATGCCGGCGGCCGGACCCTCTACTACACCGAAAAACCTGATTTTTTTAATACCGATTACGGCGAGAACTATTTTCCCGCCGCCGACGAAATGACCGTGCTGCTGCGTGATGCCGATGATCTTGACTGGCAATTCGATGAAAACGAAGGGGTGCTGACCGTATCCTATCAGGGCCGCGGCCATGAGATGTGGCCCCGGGTCTGGCCGCCGGAGGTTGGACCATGAAGATCGGCGCCGGCTGGATAGTCAAGGGCGCCGCCGCTTTTACCCTCCTGGAGGTCTTGCTGGCGGTAACCATCCTGGGCATGGCCTATCTGGCGATTATGCAGAATTTTTCCATGTCGATGCGGAATATCGACCGGGTGGCCCGCAATGCCGAGCGGACCGCGGCGGCCCGCGATGAACTGGAACGACATTTTATGGTCGGCGATATCCGCGAGGATGTCGACGGCGAAGTCTTTGCCGAAGGGAACAAGTACGTGGTGGTGCGGGTGGCCGATGAAGAATCCGGCAAGCTCGTCACCCTGTGCCTGAAGGAGCTATGAGCAAAGTCAAGCCGGCTTCGCAAAATAACCGGGGCTTTGCCCTGGTGGTGGTGATCCTGGTCATGCTGATCATCAGCGTTCTGGCCTCGCAGCTGATCATGCAGGTCCGGACCGATATGAAGATTTCCGCCAATCACAAGGAACGGATCGTCGGCAGGATGCTGGCCGAGGCCGGGGTCAATCTGGCTCTTTTCCGGCTCCTCGACAGGCCCGCCATCGATTACGAGGAAAAAGTCGGCGGCCCCGTACTTTTGGGGGGACACACCTACGAAACGGTTTTGTCGACCGGTAAAATCGAGTACTATGCTGTCAGCGAATCGGGCAAAATAGATCTCAACCGGGCGCCGATCGATCTGATCAGAAAGTTCCTGGCCTTCCAGGAGCTCGAACCGGAAGAGGTGGATGTGGTGGTCGACTCGCTTCTCGACTGGCGCGACAATGACGACCTCCACCGGCTCAACGGCGCCGAGAAAGATTATTACGAGGGGCTGGAAAACCCTTACATCCCGAGAAACGGCAAGATTGAAGACCCGGCCGAATTTTTCATGATCCGCGGGACCGGGATGTTGCGGGGTAAATTCGATCCCTATGCCGTTTTTACGGTCGATAACAACAGCAGTAAAATTAATATAAACGAGCTGTCCCCCGAAATGCTCGATTTTGTGGCGGGCGGTAACGAGGAGTTTGTCGAAATGATCCGGGAGGAACAGGAGCTGGCACCCCAAGGCAGATTGACCAGGGCAAAGTTTCAGGAGATTACCGGAGATATCTCTCTGCGTAATCACCTGGTTGACTCCGTCGGGGTCAGCAAATTTTATTCGATTGTCGCCCATGGCCATGCGGGGGGATTTTCTCCGGAAAACGCGGACGTCGAAGAAACTGAAGGTCAGGATCAAGCCGGTTCCGCCGGAGCTCGGCCGGCCACCAGGATCAGGGTTCTGGTCAATACCACCAAAGGGTTTCAGTATCATGCCTGGAGAGAGCGGTTCGTATGAAGGGCGGGATTGAAGTTATAATCCAGGCGGCCGGAATCGTCTTGACGGCCGGCCGCGGCACTTTGCTTGAAGAGGTTTCGCCGGAAGAGGCCGATATCGGCGTTGCCCTGGCCGCCTTCGCGGAGGATCATGGTCTGACCGGCGGCACGGTTAATCTGTTTCTGGCCGAGGAGCTGGTTTACACGTCATCCTTTGATCTTCCCTCCGACACCCCGAATCTCGAAGATGCCGTTAAGTTTCAACTGGGCATGCTGGTGCCTTTTCCGGAAAAGGATCTCCTCTACAGCTATACGGCGGTGCGGGCCGGGGAGAGTTACCGGGTGACCATTTCGGCGGCCCGATCGGGGCAGGTGATCTCGATCGTGGAGCAGCTGATCCGGGCCGGTTTCGTTGTCAAGGGGATCTATCCGGAAAGCCAGCGCTATGTGACCGGTAAGCGGCGCAAGCAGCGGTGGGCGCTGGTCATGCCGCGCAGGCTTGCCAAGACTTTTGTTTTCGAGGGCAGCCGCTTATCCGATCGTTTGCTGAACAACGGTGAAGAGTTGCCGTACGATGAACTGGCGAGGATCTGCGCAACGGAAAGTATTTTCCACCTCGGCGCGCCGGACGACGCCAGGTTCAGGACAAGACAAATGTTGCTGGCGGCGCCGCCGCTCCTTAAAGATTACAATATGCTGCCCCCCTCTTATCGGCGCCTTGATTATCTGAAGATAGCAATTGTCGTTCTGGTGGTTTTGAATCTGGCTGGCCTGATCGCCCTCGGCGGCTTCCGGTTTGTCGAGCAGACCAACCGGATTAACCGAGCGGATCGGGAGATCGCTCGGCTGGAACCCCTTGTTCAAGAGGTTAAGGAGACCAGGGAGCGGATCAAACAGACGGAGGATTTTCTTGACCTGGTCAGCCAGCTTAAGGAAAATCCCGATTTTTTCCCCTTCCTGGAAAGCCTCACCATGACCCTGCCCGGGGGCTCTTACCTGAACCAGTTAAGGATCAACGTCGTCGAAGGAAACGCGGTTATCAACGGTTTTACAGACAATATCGGAGAATTAACCGAAAAACTGCAGGAGGTCGGCGAAACCCGTTTACAGTCGACCAGTCGCCGTGGAAATCAGACCTATTTCCAGGTGGAGATCACCCTGCCATGATCGATATGGTCTATTTCTTCAAGAGATTTCAGCGCCGCACCGTGCTGATCGCCCTGGCGCTCCTGCTCCTTGTCGTTTACGCGGGCCGCTGGATTGATGACGTCTATGATGCCCGGCGGACCGAATTGGAAAACCGGCTTAACCGGCTTGGCCAATACCAGCTGGACACCGCCAAGGCGGAAATATACGAAAAGCGTCTGCAAAATCTGCTCACCCTCAGGAAACAGGTTGACCACTATTTTTTCAGCGGTGAAAATGATAACAAGTTATCCTCGGCAATGCAGTTGAAGATCCAGGCCCTGGTCGTCAGGGCGGGTTTGCAGGCTGAATCGATCCGCCCGGTGATGCAGAAAAATGAAGGGCCGGACAGCGCGGAAAAGGGCGAGGTCCTGGGCGAGGTCCTGATCAAGACGAGGCTGGCCGGCACCCTGGGCCAATTTGTCGATTTCATGGCGGAATTATACCGCGGCGAAAAATTTTTCTATATCGAGGATGTTTCCTTCCGGCCCTATCAGAACAGCGGCTTGAAAATATTTATCGAGCTTAGAGGTTACTACGTCCTGCTCGATGAGGACAGCGGCAGCGGGGGCCCTGAATCTTGAAGGATTGGCCGATTACATACCGGCTAGCGGTTTTAGTCCTCTTGCTCTTTCTGCTGTCGGTTATTCTTCGGCAGTTTTTCGTGGGGTCGGAGGAACTGCCGAACCTGGAGGGTGCCGGGGATGATGGCGGCGGTGCATCGCCCAGGGTCGAGTTTTCCGGGGAAAAACTTTATCCGGAGGTACCGGCCGTATTACCCGATCTCAATGAAAACTATCTGTTCAACAGCGAGCGCAGTTTCGCCGAGGAAGAAAGGGGGGGCGGCTCGTTCAGCGAGGTGATGGACCTGACCGCGATCAACTATACCGGCTCCCTGATAGTCGGACAGATCCGGGTGGGACTGATTACCTACCAGGACGAGATATCGGTTGCCGGCGCCAGTCCCGCCGCCGCCCGGGGGGGGAATCGGCGAAGAGTCCCGACCAAGACCGTCACCAAAAACAAGCAGCTGGCGGTGGGCGAAAATTTTATGGGTTATGTAGTGGAGGAAATCGCAAAGGATCGTCTCGTCTTGAAAAAAGGAGATGAAATGATCGTTAAGTTCCTGTATGACTCGGACACGGACAGGGAAGGTGTAGGAGAGGCGATTCGCTCCCAGCCCGGGCAGAACAGTGCCCTGACCGGCTTACTCCCGCCGCGGCGGTCGCCGGCAAGTCTGGCTCCCGGCCCGCGCCAAAACAATCCAGGTTCCGGCCCAACGGCGCCGGCGGACCATGATACTGCCGGGGACAACAAGACGATCCGGAGCAGGTCGGAACTGTTGCGGGGCCTGGATCCCAATTTCGGAGCTCCCCCGTCCTCCGGGGGGCCGGGGGATCCGTTGCGAAGATAATCGGTTGGCGATTACCTGATCAACTAATTGTAATCCGGAAGGTGATGCATAATGCGTTTGAAGTATATATCGGCTAAATTAATTTTTCCGCTGATCCTGTTGGTGCTGAGCGGTTGCGCCGGTCTGGCGGGAGAGCCCGGCGAGGCGCGCCCCGGCTTTAATATTGCCAGGATCAGTTCGGAGGTGGAGAAACCGGCAGCCAGATCGGTGGCTCTTGATGTTGCCCCTGAAGAGGGCAGGGTTACCGAAGAAAGTCTGGAGGTCTCTCCGGTCCGCGATCTGCACACCGGGGTGGATGGCGGCAACCCGTATCTTGCCGGTGTTGCCAAAAGCCGGCAACCATCCCGCGCTCTTCCCCAGATTGCGGGAGAAGGGGTGCTGCTCAATTTCGACAATGCCGATATCTATGAAGTGATCCAGGTGATCGCCGAGATTCTGGATATAAGTTACATAATTGATCCCCAGGTGAAAGGGGTGGTCAATATCCGCTCCGGCAAACGGATCCCCATGTCGGAACTGGAGGCGGTCTTCCGGAAATTGTTGAATATCAATGGCCTGGATATCAGAAGCGAGGGCGAATACAATTATATCTACATGACCAAGAAACCGGGATCGCATCTGATCTACGGCCCGGAATCCGTCGATGAGCTTGAGGACTCCTCCAAATTCATTATCCAGGTGATCCCGGTGATGCATCTGGCCGCGGCCGAGGCCAAGAAGCTTCTTGATCCCTACGTCTCCGAGCAGGGGCGCATCGAAATTCTCGCCGATTCAAACACCCTTTTTGTCACCGACTACGAGAGCAAGGTCGTCGACATCATGATGATCCTGGCTCAGCTTGACGTTTCGCCGCTGGCAGCCCTTAAAGTCCGGCTGGTCAAGGTCGACAAGTCCCCGCTGTTCGATCTTCGCGATGAGCTGAACGAGATCATGGGCGCCTTGAAAGTCAACAAGGGCGGTCATGAAGGGGTCACCGTCCTGGCCCTGGAACGGGCCAATTCCATGTTGTTGATCAGCAACAATCAAGAGCTCCTGGACAGCGCCACCCGTTGGATCAAGGAGCTCGACGTGGTGCAGACCGAAGGCCGGGATAACATCTACATCTATAATGTCAGAAACTCGGTCGCCTCCGAGCTGGCTTCCCTGGTCAACGAACTGATCATCGACAAGGATGGCTCGGGGATCAGAACCGTCAACATCAAGTCTCAGGATACCGACTCCGAGCGGACCGATTCCGATGGGGCCGCTTCCGAGGAAAGGGGAACACCGACGCCGGCGCCCCCGGTTACTAAAACCGGGAGCACCAACGGGACCGGGAGCGAGGCAGGGGCCGGCGGTGCAGGGTCCGGCAAGCGCTGGGCGGGGGAACCGATCCTGATCGCCGATGACAGCCGCAATATTATCCTGCTGCGGGCCTTGCCGCCGGATTACAGCCGGCTGGTCAAGCTCTTGGAAAAACTTGACAATATGCCGCGCCAGGTCCTGATCGAGGTGATGGTCGCCGAGGTGGCGCTTTCCGATTCCTGGGAACTCGGGGTAGAATGGTCCCTGCACAAGCGGGGGGTTCTGGACGGTCGGCCCTATCAGAATCATCTGACCAGCAACCTCAACTCCATAGCCAACAAGTCCGGCGGAGAACTTCTCAGCCATGCCGGTCTGGCCGATACCGCCGCCGGTCTTACCTACAGTGTCCTGAACTCGGCCGGCGAAGCGGTCGGCATCCTGAACGCCATTGCCGATGACACCGAACTGTCGATCCTCTCCTCGCCCCAGATCATGGTCCTGAATAACGAAACCGCCATTGTCAATGTCGGCCAGCAGGTGCCGATCGTCACCAGCCAGACCGGGGATATCGCCGCCGGGACCAATGTCAACCAGACCATCCAGTACAAGGATACCGGCGTGATTCTCAAGGTGACTCCGAAGATCAATTACGACGGCATCATCATTCTCGATATCAACCAGCAGGTCAGTTCGGCGACGACCAACACTCTGGGCGGTAATCAGTCCCCGGTGATCTCCAATCGTGAATTAACCACCAAGCTCGCCGTTCGCGACGGCCAGACCGTATTCATGGGCGGCCTGATTTCAAATAATGTCAATTACGTCGATACCGGCATTCCTTTTTTAAAGGACATCCCCCTGTTGGGCTGGCTGGTAAAGTATCAGCGGGAAGTGAAGGAGAAGACCGAGTTGCTGGTGATGATCACCCCGTATGTTATCGAAACGGAGGATGTCCTCAGCCAGTATGTGGAGAGTTTCAATGAAAAGATGGGCCAATTCCGGGAACAGTTACACAAATAGACAATATGCGACAACTTTTGATCGACGATTTGTCCCGGGAAGAGCGGGATAAGATAGCGGGCTATCTGAAGAAAACCTTGCGCGCCTCGCCCGTCGAGGGCATCTTCTGGCTGCTGCTGCCCGATGATTTGCTTGGCGAGGCCCAGCGGGGCCATGATGCTTGCGGCCCTTTTTACTTCGGGGTGGAGCTCGGCCGGGACAGTCTTGCTTTTGAGTTATTGATTCGGAGCGAGTCCAATCTGCACTGTTCGTGTATCGGTTATGCCGATCAGGCTCAACGGGATTTCGTGCTCAGCTTTATCGATCGGCTTATAACCGAAGAAAAGATCAGGGCCTGACCAAGCCGCCGGGGACCACCGGTAATCTTTCCCTCGCGAAAACAAAAAACCCCGCTTCTCCTTGATCGGAGAGCGGGGTTTTTTTATCTCAAGCCGGCTTGGGCCTGAATAATAGAACAGTCTGTTACCACCAGCAGATGGTCTGGTCGGCGGCAAAGATCTTGTCGACCAGATCGTCGTAATCGGGGTTGTCGGCATGCAGGGCGAAGGAGTCGGCTTCCCTGTCCCGGTTCACGATATCCACCAGCTTCTTGACGATTTCATCCGGTTCCGACCGGTATACACTCAATACTTTCATAGTATCAACTCCTGATGATCTTATTTTGTTCCGTAAGGAATGACAACGGCCATATCACGCAGCTTTTCGCCAAGCTCCTCGATGGTGATCGGCTCGAGACCGTTCGCTTCGCAGACCGAAGGAACCGTGGCGTAGAGTTCACCCTCCATGTCACGCAGCATTTCGATGCTTTCCTGGTTGTGCTCATCGATTTTGTCGATCTCGGTGTCAAGAATGACTCCGTAAGAATACATGTTCTCGACAGCCAGGCCCAGAGCGGAACGAATCCCGTCCAAGACATAATCCTTGTTTCTGTACATGAAACAGACTTTTTTGTACTCCATTTCCTAACCCCCTATAAGCTCAAGTAGCAGTCGTAGTCTTCTAAAATGGCGCCGTGCTGGGCCTGGGTGGCCATCTTCTGCGGGGTTAACCCGGCAGGAACGTCCTCCCGGTCGAAGCCCATCTTCTGATAGCTGTCGACGCAGATCGAGACATCGTCGGCCAGTTCGCAGAGAGCCGGAAATTCCGGCAGTTTGGCATTTTTGGTGGCTTCCCAGGTGAAAAATACCTTGACCTGGGAACCTTTGGCCTTGGCGGCCTTGGTGATTCCCATCACGTGCTGGAAGTTATCGGGGTTGGTTACGAAAATACCTAAACTTTTCGCCATTTCTTCCTCCAATGAAAAAGTGGTGGCGCACCGGAAATCATTAATCGGGATGCGCCATTAAGACAGCCGAGGGCAACAATGTGCCGTCGGCTGCCTGTGGTGTTTGCCGGTTGGGATCAGCCCTTCTTGATATAGAAGCGGAAGAAACCTGAATCTTCTTTTTCGCCCAGGAATTCATGGCCGGACCTTTCGGCCCAGCCGGGCAGGTCGTTACGTGAGCCGGGATCGGTGCCGAGAATCTCAAGGACCTGGCCGGAGTCGATCTTGCCGATCTCCTTTTTGGTCCGCAACAGCGGCATCGGGCAGCTCAGGCCTTTGG
>JBHEOZ010000309.1:0-2082 GCA_046260555.1 Desulfurivibrionaceae bacterium | reverse complement strand
CGGGGAGGGGCTGCAACTGCGCCGGACCGGTCCCGGGGCGCCGGGACCGATTCGGATCGATTTCACCTCCGGCCGGGCCGAATACCGGCGGCGTCACAGCGGGGGCCGCAAGGAAACCCTGATCCGGGCCATGGGCATTAAGGGTAAACCCCGACCGACCGTGCTGGACGGCACCGCCGGTCTCGGCCGCGACGCCTTTGTCCTGGCCTGCCGGGGCTGCAAAGTCGAGATGCTGGAACGCAATCCGGTAATCGCCGCTCTCCTGGCAGACGGGCTGAGACGGGCCGGGGGCGACCCCGAAATCGGCGAGATGGTCAGGGAGGGGATGATCCTGCACCGGGGTGACAGTTTGACCGAGCTTGCTAAGCTGGACGATGATCGCCGTCCGGAAGTGGTCTATCTCGACCCGATGTACCCCCACCGGAACAAGAGCGCTCTGGTCAAAAAAGAGATGCGGATCTTACGGACCCTGGTCGGCGATGACGAGGACAGCGATCGGCTTTTACCCGCCGCACTGACCGTGGCGACCAAACGGGTCGTAGTCAAACGCCCGGCCGCTGCCCCGCCCCTGTCCGGGCCGAAACCGGATCTGGTTTATGAAACAAAAAGCCACCGTTTCGATGTTTACCTCATCCGGGACCAATCAGGACAAGGGGATGTTATGAAATAGAAACTCGATATTCTGGGTTGTGATGTTAGCCCGAAATGTCGATATAAATATTGATGAACTCGTAACAACTCAGGTTGCGTTTTTAATATATAAGCACCTGATTTTAAACACTTTATTTAAAAAAACTTCTTGCGGTTTTTGTCGGTTTCTAGTCTATTTAGTATGCAATTTCAATCATTTAACATGGAAAACACATGATCAGAATCAAAGACCACAAAACCCGCTACATGTTCGACCCGTTCGCGCATCTGGGGCCCAAGCGGCGCAAGATGATCGACGAGTCCTGGGCCGGTGTGTTCAGGAAGTATGTTCTCACCGAACTGCCCGTCAACCTGATGGTCAGACACTTCCCGTCCCGCGAAGGGCACCCCACCAAGGAACTCTACGCCATGATGGGGGCGCTGCTCATCCAGCAGATGTTCGACCTTACCGACGAAGAGACGGTCAGGCAATTTGCCTTTAATATCGAATGGCATTACGCCCTGGATATTACCGACAACTCGGACGAAAGTGCCTATGTAAGCCTGAAGACCATCTGGAACATGCGGGAGATCATCAGCCGCGAGGGCATTCAGGATGTTATTTTCGCCAAGGTGACCGCCAAATTCATCGACAAGTTCAAGGTGTCGGTGGAGAATCAGCGGCTGGATTCCATGCATATCATATCGAACATGCGCCACCTTGGCCGGATCGGTATCTTTGTTCGGTGCATCAAAAAATTTCTGGTCAACCTCAAACGCCACCACCTGTCCCTTTTCCAGCAGCTAGATCCTGAGTTGGCGGGCAAGTATCTCGACCGCAAACGGGAAAATGCTTTTTCCATGGTCAAGCCAAGCGAATCGTCCCGCACCCTGGAACAGTTGGCCGCCGATCTCTTCCTGCTGGTCGAGCGTTTCAGAGCGCATGGCGAGGTCAGCTCAATGACCAGCTACCACCTGCTGGCGCGGGTGCTGAAAGAGCAGTGCCTGGTGGACGATGCCGTCGGCAGCGGTCAGGCCGGGGTAGCGGTCAAGAAAAACAAGGAAATCACCTCGTCTTCTCTGCAGAATCCGTCCGATCCCGATGCCGGTTACGATGCCCACAAGGGCAAAGGGTATCAGGTGCAGTTGGCCGAAACCTATTCCGTCACCGAAGAAGAGGACGGCAAGCGCCCTCTGGCCCTTATCACCTACGCCGAAGCCGAAGCCGCCCATCACAGTGATGCCAAGGCACTCAAGCCGATGCTCGACCAGGTCGAGAAACAGGGACATGCGCCGGACCGGTTGTTGGCCGATTCCCTCTACGGCTCAGACGACAACTGCGCTTATGCCCGGGAAAAAGACACCGAGCTGATCGCCCCGACAATGGGGGCGCTCAGAGACGACAAGAAGGTCGGCTTCGACATGTTTTCCTTTGCCGACAACGGTGAAGTT